>RGUK01000763.1 GCA_010027825.1 bacterium | reverse complement strand
AATCTTTTTTTCTAACTCGACAATGATTTTACCGCGCCGCTTATTTTGTATTGTCCGCTCAATGCTGCTGTAGCGCTCTTTGAGCGTTTTTAGTCGCGCTTCTTGCTTGGCTATCAATTTGACCAGGTCATAATAACCATCTTTTTTTATCGGATCAAGCACTTCACCGGGGTTAAGAGCGGTCACTTTTTGATAGGCGTCGTCCAATTCTTTTTTTTCTATCAGCCCGTGGTCTTCCCACGTCAGGGCAGGGTCTGCCAGCGCTGCTTCTTTAGAAGAAAACTGTGCTTCTGGGATAGAGGCGATTTGGAGGTGATACGCTTCAGTGGTGTGTTCGGGATGTTTCTTGTAAAATTCCTCCACCTCTTGTGTGGTTACCACTATTTTTTCGCTTACCTCGGCACGCTTGATGTTTTCTACTGCCATCATTTCACCCAGTTGTTGTTTGTACTGTGCCAGGGTGAAGCCGCTCTGTTTCAACTGATTCTCAAACTCTGCCTCAGAGAGCTGCGTTAAGTCATTGTGCACCTTAAAGGCAACGAGCTGGCGGTCGATGTCCAGCGTAGAGGGGAGCATGTGCATGGAAGCGGCTTTTTGGTAGAACAGTTTGTCGGTAATTGCTTCCTCGAGCGAAAAGCTGCTGCCTTCTTTTGCTATGCGCGGCTGTTGCAAGTCGGAGGCAAGGATGTTTGCGCCGTTAACCCGCGCAACAATTTTATCAATCAAGATGCGTTCAGCGTGAAGGCCAGCACTGCCCGCCACGAGCAAGGTGCTAATAGCGATTATTTTTGACATCATAGTACTTCTCCCAGACCTAAAAAAAGGCGACCCGCACAACGCGGATCGCCTTTACTTTTTTTCTTTAATTCAGCGCCCGTGGCGGTTAAGCTGCCGTCGAAGCTGCTGGTGCTGGCTGCTCAGACTCTTCGTCCTTGTCGCCATCTTTTTCGTTAGCGGCGCCAGCAAAATATTGTTCGTTGGTAACAACGCTTAGCTTGCTGCGGATATCTTTCAAGCGCGCTTCAAGCACATCTTTGAATTTGTTGCCCTTCAGCATGCTTTCGATATGTGGCTTAACTTCATCGTGCGCGAAGAACTCGGTTTCTTTTTTGTCAGCAGCCTTAATGACCCAAATGTCTT
>RGUK01000762.1 GCA_010027825.1 bacterium | reverse complement strand
TTTTTCGCTTTTATTTCTTATAAGTTGATTTAATGATTTTTCTGGTGCAATATGAAGTATATATTTGCTAATTAATAAATCGTTGTCTTTAATATAAGATGCAAAATTTCTATGTCTTTCTAAAGATCCACATATGGGGCATCGTCTATTTGGTTTATTTCTATGCGTAAGAAATTCACCTTTATATTTACATATATTGCAAATTAATTCTTTCATTATTTTTCTTCCAAAAAATTCAAAGTTTCTATATCATTATTTTTTTCTGCTTGTTCTTTAAATTTTGTATAATTTAAAATTTTATCTTTGTTTTTATAAATATTTATTTTTTTATGAGAAGCTATCGTATCTACAATTCTTGTGTCAATAAAATTATCAAATTTTAAATCTAAAAAATTAAATATTTTTTTGAAAGACTCTTCAAAATTTTTTCCAGTAAAATCTTCATAAGTTATATTAATGTATGGCAAATGATAGTCTTGGGTATCTTTTAATTTCTTAATATAAAGTTCTTTAATTTTTTTATTATATTGAATATATGAATAATAGTTTATTTTTATGGGATTTATTTTATATACTTTATCTGTCTCTGGTTTTTTTATATTACTAGTATATAATCCAATAGATCTAGCAGTTAACAAAGATATATATTGTAATAAAATATTTTTTCTTTCTAAAATAATAATTTTAGAATTATTTTCTTTTAAAAAATTTAAATAAGCTTCTTCACTGGGAACAGATTGAAAATGTTTTTCAAAAAATTTATAACCAAAAATTTTTTTATTAGATGATTCTGAAATTATATTTAAAAATTCTTTAAATTTTTCATTTCTATTTTTATCCCATTTTGAACGATCTTCGCCTAAGAAATTTTTAATATTTTCATTTTCAAAAAGACTTGAATATATCATTTTTCTTTTAAATAATTCTTTTAAACAGAAAATATCTTTTTGCTTATTTAAAGCGCTTGTTAAAACTGACGAACCAGTTCTTTGTTGACAAAAAATAACAAAATTAGATTTCATTTTATATATTTAGTAATTCTCATATCTGGAACACAGCCACATTTTTTAAAAGTACAAATTATGGGATTTTTTAATAATTTAATTTTTAAATTAGGATTTTCTAATAAATTTCCAAAAGT
>RGUK01000761.1 GCA_010027825.1 bacterium | reverse complement strand
TGTTGCATTGGTTTTTGGGGTTAAAGAGGTAAAAAGAGTTGAGGAAAGTTTTGTACGGGATAGTCAAGTATCCGACAGATAAACTGAACATCACCAAAAGGAACGTCAATAAAGTATTGATTCGATTCTAAAATCGAAATCAAAGATTCTTTGTATTCGTCATCAGGCTGAGCGTTCAACTTGTCAAGCACAGAGGGCTTTAATCGGGATAGGAGATTGAATTGCATTGGTTTTTGGGGGTTAAGGGTTAAAATAAAATTTTCGTGAATTGAAAGAGGAAGTAGAGTGCGGCCAGAACCGCAACTACATCGCATATCAGATCGAGTACTCTAAAAAACTTTCTCATAACTGGATCATCAGCTCTTCAACCTGAACGGTAGCCGAGGTAGCCAAATCGAATCCAAAATAGCGGTCATCGTCATGGTTGTCAGTGGGGTTGGCGAAGTAGAAGGAGTCAACAACTTCATCGTTTACTATTACCGAAATTTCGGAGTAGTCACCTCCCCAGTCCTGTATCCGGGAGGACACAGGATAGAGGTGGTCAAAGGATCGCCAGGCTTCCATCAAAGATTCGAACGTACCGTGGTTGGTGGCGGTCATAGGGTCGCTCCAGGTCATGGCCTGAAATACGGGTGTGATAGGTTGGTTTTTCATTTTGGGTTGGTTAAAGGGTTAAACTGCAATTCCGTTAATGTCAAAGTCAGTATCGCATAAGGAGTCTAAAACAGCCTCATCAGAAGTCAGGTACTCGAGTTCGTGTTGCAGCATGATTCTAAACTCCTCAAGGATAGACTGCTTATAATCCTCCTCAAGGTCTTTGGCTGCGTCATCATCAATGTCATCAACAAAGTAGTCCGAAAGAAAGGCTTTGGACAGTTTGTAAAGCTCGCTGTCAGCGTCTTGAGTTTTCGTGATTTTGGTGGCTACATCCGTGGAGTGAAGGATGAAAACTCCTGTTATATCGTGCCTATCAAGGTTGAAAGACTCGATTTTAATCCCAAGCTCTTCGGCATTATCGTAAATTTTGTGATACCACTCCCAATAATCGACATTGATATAGCGGTTGTCATTGATAGCCTTTTGGAGGGCTGCTGGAGAGAGTTCTGAAGTTGAGTAAACTTCGGTGAAAATGGTTGTCATG
>RGUK01000760.1 GCA_010027825.1 bacterium | reverse complement strand
TAGGCCTCTGTCGTTTGATCGGGTTGACGCTCAGAAACAAAGGTTGTTCCGCGTCTGCACCTTCACCGGCGCGTGGGCGATCAACGCATCGAAGACGGTGACGTTCAAGAATCAAACGGCCACGCCGAATACCGTGGCGGCGGTAAATCTCTTTTACACGCTACCAGACAACGGCACGAGCGGTTGCGCTATCGCAAAGGAGGGGACTGCTTGGTATCTGGTGCAAGAGGTTCATACCCAAGTGACGGTCATCACTGGGGCCACGCTTTCTACGGCTGGACTTGTGTTTACTCGCTCAACATTGACGGTCGTGGCGACGGCAACAGCATCCGTGCAAACCATCGGAACAACGGCGTGCTGACATGACGATCGCAACAAAGATCGGCTCGCTGATCGTCAAGGACGGCAAGCTCGCGGAAAATTGCGGGTGCTGCGGAGGCTGGACGTGCTGCCCACAAGTTCTGAAAGCCACCGTGTCGTTTTCGTTTTCATCTTTTGAGACGGTTGTTCCGCAAGGCGGTCTTTTCCCAGGTTCCAGTGCGTACTCGTTATGTCAAATTGACTTTAGTCAATTAAACGCTTTGTCAGGAACAGAGTATTACTTGAACTTGTCCTCAAACGCGCAAGAATGCGCACAGTGGAACTACGGAAGCACCACTTCTGATACTTCCGAAACTCCGTGGGTCGGTGGGATACATTACAATTCATCAAGAAATGACTTCGGCATATTGGCTATTGTTCCAAGGCGTTTCTCGTTGCTTTCCAAGAAATTCACAGCGTACAATTGCTCCAGCACGCCTGGCGGATATACCTTCCAGCAACATAGCATAGATGTAAATACATTAAACTACATCCAACAAGGCGGCTGGGATTATGTGGTTCTTCAACAACAAAGTCAGATGCCCTCTTTCCCGGATAATGATGTAATCGCAAATACCTACCCTTATGCGCGTTTTCTGGATAGTATGATCAATGAATACAATGACTGCGCCGAAACAGTTTTTTACATGACCTGGGGTCGACAAAACGGAGATGCCTCCAATTGTGCAAACTGGCCTCCTGTCTGTACCTACCAAGGAATGGACAGTCTTTTAAGACTGAGATATACAAACATGGCGAATGATAATAATGCAATTCTATC
>RGUK01000077.1 GCA_010027825.1 bacterium | reverse complement strand
TTGATTAAAAGATTTAGTTGCCATATTTAATTACCATTTAGTTTAAGTCGCCAATCTAAGATTAAGGCGATTAGTGAATAACCCAACCCACCTTGACATTTGAACCAGCATTTTCTTTAAGTTTAATGGTAAACGACCCAGAAGCTGGAATTACACATTTTACACAGTTGCTTCCATCAGCACTCAAGAGTGTAGCAATAATAATAGAACTCGATGTAACAAGGCTATTTGTAATTGTCACACTGGATGAACCTGAAGCGATAGCAGACCTGCCAGATGGCTTATTAATTGTAGCATTTCCGGGAGAGGCCGTTGAATTGCCAAAATCCATAACCAACTTGCCATCTTTATCGAAATAGGCTTTTTCTAAATTATTGTTTAATATGCTTACCAGCTTTTGAGTTGATTTGTCAAACTGAACACTACTGCAAAACTTATGCCCAACACTCAAACCGTTTGAAGTCGTGTGTCCAGAGGTGTAGGCGTTGGAGGAAAATGCTCCATTTGTTACCATTTGAAATCTAAGCGTGTTTACATCATCGGCAAGACCGCCACCAAAAAGTTTTGAAAAGGGCTTATTTAAGTCCCCAAGCGATTGAGTCACGTCCGCACTTGGTATTATTGAGCCGATTTTGTCAATAGTTAATTTACTAACATTATTGTTTTTGGCTTCAAAAATGTTTGCATTGAATTGGGTTTGTGATGTATCAATCGAAGAGCCTGAAATAGGGGGATTTTCGCCGACTTGACCAAAGCTATTTTTGCCCCACATCCATACTGTTCCATCTGATTTAATTGCACCAGAATTAGCGCCACCAGCCGATATCATGGTTGCATTTGTTAATCCACTAACTGTAGACACCTGAACTGGACTGGTTCTGTTTGTCGAAGTTCCGTCACCAAGCTGATAATAAAGCCCATCCCTAGCCGGGAAGCTATTATAACCCCATGCCCACAGTGTACCATCATTTTTTCTTGCAACGCTATGGTATGTGCCCCCGCCAATATTAGTAATACCAGTTAAAGTGCCAGACCTAACATGTGCATTTCTGCTGGTGGTTGTTCCGTCGCCAAGCTGGCCTGCCTCGTTATAACCCCAAGCCCTTACCGTTCCATCGCTCAGAATAGCCAAGCTGTGGTCATGTCCAGTTGCAATTATAGAAGCACCACTCAAGCCTAGCACTTGCACGGGCGTGTTATTGTTTACGTTTGTTCCATCACCGAGTTGACCAAAGTTGTTTCTACCCCACGCCCAAACAGTTCCATCTGATTTAAGGGCGAGGGAGTGCTCGTTCCCTGCGGCCACGGCAATTATACCCGAAAGATTTGATACCTGCGTTGGTATGGTAGAATAACTTGTGTTTGAGTGCCCCAGTTGACCAAAATTATTCCTACCCCAAGTCCACACAGTACCGTTTGATTTAAGTGCTACTGTGTGATTGGTGCCGCATGCGATAAAAGTCACATCACCTAATCCAGTTACTTGTGCTGGAATGTTTCTGTTCAGTTCATTAAAGTTTGTTGTATTGTTGGTATATATTGTGCCAGAGTCTCCAAGTTGGCCATATACATCTTGCCCCCAAGTCCAGACAGTCCCATCAGACTTTAATGCTGCTGAATGGTCGTAGCCCGATGCTATCTGTGTTACATCGGTCAATACTTTTGTTTTAACTAATTCCGTCCTTAAATAGGAAGAACCATCTCCAAGTTGACCAGAGCCATTTTTACCAATACCCCAAACAGTACCGTCAGTTTTTAGTATTAAAGCAAAATCTCTACCAATCGATATTTTTGATGCACCACTAATATTCGGCAATTGCAATGGAATGCTGGATGTGGTTCTAATCAAATTTCCCGCACCACTTCGGTCTATTCTTGAGTTTGCAGTCGTATTGGTATTTTCTGTAGAGCCAAGAACGACAATTGAGCCATCTTTTCTAGTCAAAACAGAAACCGAAAGACCCAAATGTATAGATTTTACGCCATCTATTTTATCTATGGCATTGGATTTTTTGGGTTTAGTGACCGATTCTTCGGAATCATCCACAGGAAATGACTGTTGATAGTTGCTAGGGGTGGGTATTCCAATTGAACCACTTGAAGTGTTGCCCCAAGCCCACACTTCCCCCTCGGAATCAATAGCAATCGACGTAGATGCGCCGCCACCAAGCCCATACGGTGCCATCAGATTTAATGGCTGCAGAATGACTATATGCGTGTATGTCTATGACCCCACTTATTGAAATTTGGGTTGGAACCCCTCTATTTGTGGTAGTTCCATCACCAAGCCTACCTTGAAGATTAGACCCCCATGCCCAGACTGTTCCGTCCGATTTGAGGGCTAAAACATGGTTGCTGTTGGTTGAAATTTTAATTGCACCAGAAAAAACTTGAATCGGGGTGGGTCTGTTTGTGTTTGTCCCGTCTCCGATTTGCAACGAGGTATTAGACCCCCACGCCCAGACTGTTCCATCTGATTTGAGAGCATAGCCATTCGCAGTGCCTGTTTGTATAGAAATTATATTGTTTAATGTTGATATTTGAAAGGGGGAACTTTTGGCGACAGTTGTTCCGTCCCCAAGCTGTCCAGAACTATTAGCGCCCCATGCCCAGACTGTTCCATCATTTTTTAGCGCCAATGAAAATTGAGTTCCACAAGCAACTGATTTTACATTAGTCAGTCCCGGAACTTGAATGGGCGCGTTCTTATCTACATTTGTGCCATCGCCAAGCTGGCCATTTGCATTCAGACCCCAAGCCCATACAGTACCATCGGGTTTGACAATTAGTGCATGAAAATTAGAGCTAGGCGCAGTTGATGTTGCGCCACTTTCTATGACCAAGGCGTATAAACAAGGAACGCCCAAATCCACCTTGACTGGTTTGTAGCTAAACCCACTCTTACTGGCACTCAATGGCTGACCAAAATCCAATGGTGTGGAGGTGGGTGGACCTACAACTTCAGTTCTCGTCCCAAGCTCGTAATACCAGTTTCTCCCCCAACTGTAAACAAATCCAGAATGATTTATGGCGGAAGAATGGTATTTACCAGCAAATATACCTGTAATATATTCTGATGTAGATACTTGGACCGGCATAAGGCTGTCTTGTAGGGAGTTATTGCCTAATTGTCCATTTTCATTGAAGCCCCACGCCCAGACTGTTCCATCTTTTTTAAGAGCTAAAGAGTGATTATCACCGGCTGCAACAGAAATAATGTCGCTAATTCCCAAAACCTGAACCGTAGAAGAGCGGTCGATTTTGGTGTTGTCGCCCAATTGGCCGTAGTCATTTTTGCCCCATGCCCAGACTGTTCCGTCTGATTTGAGGGCAAGGGTGTGATTTAAGGAACTGGAGATTTCTCTTACCCCAGAAAGCCCGCCAACTTGCACTGGCACATAACTATCGCTTGAACTACCATTTCCCAATTGACCAAAGTTGTTTCTACCCCATGCCCAAACCGTGCCATCAGATTTAAGGGCTACGGAGTGCTTTTGGCCAACAGCCAATTTGGTCGCATTAGAAAAATCCGGTACTTGTTGAAATGAGTTTGAATTATTGGTAGTGTTGTCGCCCAATTGGCCGTAGTCATTTAATCCAGAAGCCCATACGGTGCCATTGGTTTTCAACACCAAGCTATGGTCTGCACCACAGGCGACTAACGAAGCACCGCTAAATCCAGATATTTGAGTAGGAGAATTTCTGTTTGTGTTAGTTGCATCGCCAAGCTGGCCCGATGCGTTTAAGCCCCAAGCCCACAGTGTGCCATCAGATTTGACAGCCATTGTGTGGTTGTTACCGGCTGACAAAGAACTTACGCTGGAAAGTGTTGTTTTAATTGGGGAATTTTTATCAATGTTTGTGCTATCGCCAAGCTGGCCAAAATTATTCCTGCCCCAAGTCCATACGGTGCCATCTTTTCTAAGGGCCGCAGTATGAAACAATCCACCAGAAATTAATTGGGCGCCATTATAACCACTGACAAATCCGGGTTTTGAACGACCAAACATTTTACTGCCGGAATCAAAGGTGCCCGGAAATCCCGGAACGTCGTTTTGCGTAACTCCCGTACCTAGTTGTCCGAATTCATTTCTACCCCAAGAATTGACTGTTCCGCGATTACTCAACGAAAGAACAAATTCTCCACCAACCTCAATTTTTTTAATTTTTTGATTAGAAGGTTCTTTAATCTTGGTGGGGGTACCTGTCATTGTTGGAAGTTGTCCATACCCCAACATTCCATAATCGTTTCTTCCCCAAGACCAAACAGAACCATCTGATTTAACCGCAAATGTAGATGCGTAAATTCCGCCCGAAAATATGCCTACTACATCAGATAGATTGGGTATTTGAGCAGGGACCGAACGGCCACTTCCAAATGTGCCGTCACCCAGCTCTCCATTAAAATTGATACCCCAAGACCAGACTGTTCCGTCTGATTTGAGGGCGTAACTTGCCATGGTGCCTGCGGCAACAGCGGATATTCCAGTCAATCCAGAAATTTGAACCGGGGTAAGTCTATTTGTATTTGTTCCGTCGCCAAGTTGGTTGTTAAAATTTAATCCACAGCCCCATACGGTGCCGTCGCTCTTAACAAACAAAGAATGGTATTGCCCTAAATTAAAGGATACTATATTGCTCAATCCCGAAACCTGCACAGGTGTGGACCGATTTGTGGTGGTCCCGTCGCCAAGCTGTCCGGAGTTGTTACTCCCCCACGCCCAGACAGTTCCATCTGATTTGAGCGCGACGCAATAAAGGCTGTTGCCCAAAGATTGAATAGATACCACATCGGTTAATCCCGAAACTTGAACAAAAGTATTCCTGTTTGTGGTGCTTCCATCGCCGAGTTGCCCGTGTGTATTGCGTCCAATTCCCCATACGGTACCATCGTTTTTTAGAACAATAGTAAACCCGCCGCCAGCAGCAACTGCTTTTACATTATTGATTAAAGAATTTTGAATCGGAGCTAGGCTGTTTGTGGTGGTGCCATCTCCAAGTTGCCCATACGTATTATTGCCCCAATTCCAAAGGGTGCCATCAGACTTTAATAGTACCGAATGACTAAAACCCGCAGCAACATCGAATTCTCCAGCTGGAGTAGTACTCAGACCCAATTCTGAAAAACCGCTAGAAAGCTTAGATTCAATAACCCCGCCATGCCTAATTTGCCCATCGTTGTCGATAGCGGCTTTTTCTACACCGCTTTTGCGGACAACCAATGAATCACCAACGTCAGAATTTAATACTAAATCTTCTTCTCCCGGTGCTGTTATGACGGTTGTTTTATTTAGGTTGGAAATGAGTGGATAAAATGGAGCTGTGTCAGAACCTGATGTAAAGACTAAACTAGACTTGGGCTGAAATAACGTAGCCCTAGCAGCCGTCGTAAATGCAGAGGCGTTAAATACACTATCATTTAAGTTGACAACCACAACTGTGGTTGGACTTGGCTTGGATTGAATTTTTAGTCTCTTTACATCTTGCCCTTCAGCCACTAAAAATACCGTGGCTCCAATTTCAAAACCACTGGAATCTGCAACGGTAAGGGTGCCGCCACTTGTTCCGTTGCCGGTTAAAACTTGGTTAAAACTTATAGTAGCCATATAGCCCTCTAACTAAAGATGATTAATGCACAACCCAGCAAAAATTAACATTTACGCCAGCACTTGCATTCAAGGTGACCGTAAATGAACCATTTGCTGGAGCTACAGACTTAATAAAGTTTGAACCATCCTCTGTTTGCATAGTAACCAAAACAATAGAAGATTCAGCGACTATGCTATTCGTAATAGTCACACTGGATGAACCTGAAGCGATAGCAGACCTACCTGAAGGTTTATTGACTGTAGCATTTCCGGGAGAGGTTGTCGAGTCTCCGGGGTCCATAACCAACTTGCCATCTTTATCAAAGTAGGCTTTTTCGGTATTACCATTGCTAATACTAACAAGTTTTGAACCAGCAGCACTAAATGTGGTTCGTGTATAAAAATTGTGGGCTACGCTCCAACTGGCCACGCCAGAAGTAGAGTGTCCAGAAGTATAGATGCTAGAAGCATCTGGACCATTGGTTTCAAATTTTATTCTTTCAAATACAGAATCCCATATGCTTTTGACATAAAGTTTGTCCCAACGGCGAGCTGTGTTTCCTAAAGTGGCCAAGGAAGTTGACTCAACCAAACCGGGGGGGTTTTCATATTGAGGTACAATGCTTCCGTTGCTGGTGATGTACAATATTTCTTCACCACCATTTCGGAAACTCATGAGAGTCCCTTGGGTGTATGGATTTTGTGTGTCAAAAATATGTGCAGAGGCATTTGTTGCGTCAGCTACGTTTGAGCGAATCATACCGCTGTGATAGATGTAACCATCCTTATCGATAGCGGCCTTTTCCACCCCACTCTTGCGAACCACCAAAGAATTACCAACATCTGCGTTCAAAACTAATTCGGGGTTATTCGCGACCGAAATTGTGGCGGTTCTACTCACGGTTCCACTGTAAAAGGAGCCGGAGACTGGCAAATGTGGGATGATAATTGATGATTTTGGTTGAAAAACTCGGGCATTACGAGCCACGGTGTATTCCGAAGCATCAAATGGGTCGTCATTCAATTCTGCAACAATGATTCTGGTTGAAGTGGGCTTGGATGTAACTTTAACCCTACGAATGCGCTCACCTTCAGCAGCAAGAAAAACGGTGGAACCAACCTGAAAACCCGAGGAATCTCCAACTGTTAGCGTACCATTATTGGTTCCATCGGAGATAAAATACTGAATATAGGAGGATGTGGCCATGTTACCCTCAATTATTATGAATTCATGAATAAGGTTGTGTCAATCTCGGAACA
>RGUK01000759.1 GCA_010027825.1 bacterium | reverse complement strand
CTGGGTTTAGTTCGTGCGTAGTCATGTTCAATCCTTTATAGGGTCAGGAAGGGGTCTAAAAGCCCCTACAAGCCCCCCGAAGGGGGCGGGTAAGGGGTAAGGTAGGGAAAGGTCTCGCAAGGGCGTCAGAAGCCCATTACTAGGACTAAGAAAAGCATGAACACTTTGAAGGCCACCATTGTGAATAGCCAAAAGTGGATGCCGCCTCGGTTCATCAGCTCATCGAATTTAGTCATCGTTAGTTCTCCTCTTAGGTTATCGGCAGAGTCCCTGCCCCGCTCCCCCCTCTTTCAAAGGGGGAGAAGGTCAGAGACTAGGCGGCCTTCCCTGCTTTTAGAATTTTCTCTGCCGCCCCGAATATCCGTTGTGCTGACTTATCCGTCACTTCATTACCTGCTAGCCAAGCTTGAATATAGCCCCGGCTTTCGACCAGTCCCGGTAGGTCTAGGACTGAGCAGCAGATATAGGCAACAGACTCGGCTTCCACTTCCCGTATGTCCCTCGGAGTGCGTTCGTCATCCTGCATGACGTTTTCGCTTGTGTGTCCCAAGACAACGTGGGCGAGCTCATGGAAGCGTGTTTTGTGGGGGAGAGCAGCTATCGGGCTGACAGCAATGCTCCTCTCTTTGGCATAGCCTTGGCAATTCCCGTCTGCTAAGTCGAACCGAATCTCGGTAATGTTCAAAGCCTCGAGCGCTTTTGTCTTATCCCACTCGCTGCTCGCTTTCTCATGTTTGAACTCTTCACCCTCGGTCTGAGACAGAGCGAACCAGTTATTTTTGAGTACGAAAGCTTGGAAACAATCGCCGGTTTTCTCGCCTGCGGCATCCTTTTTATTGATTGTCACGGGCATAACGAGAGAGAGGGCCTTTTCTCCTTTCTTGACTTGGCGGCCCAAGCTCTGCCACGTCTTATAGGTGGCAATGGGCGATAAATCTAGCCCACGGCCTTTTAGCTGAGACCAAGCTAGCATCTGGTTCCCAATGCTGTAATTGTGGAAGGTAGAGTAGGCCGCAGACAACACGCCCGGCTTGTTTACTGCATCGTGTAGCAGAGACGCCCACGCTACGCTCTTACGTTCTTGCATGATTCTCTCCTTTAGGTTAGCGGTGCAAGATGCACCCCGATGCCCCTAAGGGCATCAGGCTGAA
>RGUK01000758.1 GCA_010027825.1 bacterium | reverse complement strand
TTACCCAGTATCATTTCCATCTGTGATATCTTGGCTTCCATCATGTCTAACAATAGGCTCATATCGCGATACAGCAGATGAAATGTAGTATCCATTACTCTTGCTCGAGATTTTTTTCTTCGCTCTTTTGCTTCTTACAAAGTAATCCCAATTCCATAGTTCCTTAATACCATACATTCAATAGATTAACACTAAAATAGTAAAGTAGATTATCCGTTTTTGGTTATTGGGTTTAATGGGAGAATGACATAGCCTGGGAACCCTTGGCTCTATAAGACCGTCTGACTTTAGGGACTTATCCCAATGAGTATCCCCTTTTGACCCACTAACCCAAATCCCCGGAGTTTAAAAACAACACCCTATGTATAAAACAGAATGACTCATACAACCTGCCCATACTGCTATCGTAAGAGTCGTAATGACCATTATATCCGTCACTTAGCAGTACACAAGAAAGAGATAATCGAGGCTATGTATTCTGAGGACATTGAATTTTGTAAGAACAATAGACTCCCAGTGCTGCTAATTAACAATAAACACTACACCAACAAAGATAATAAATACACGCTGGCTATGTGTCTCGGATGTAAAAAAGGATCATATACACAGCCGATGGCTTTTTTCAAGCAACATAAAAAGTCTAAGTGTTGTTGTGACTCATTTTTGACCCATGAGAAGTTGTATGACGTCACGATTTCAAAGGAAGACAACATTAAACAAGAAGAAAATAGAATAGAACAAATCAAAAGTGACAAGCCTAAGCAGCCTACGCAACCTACGAAGCCTACGCAGCCGACGCAACCTACGCAACCTTTACAGCACACGCAGCCGACGCAACCTACGCAACCTTTACAGCACACGCAGCCTACGAAGACCTTCCATAAAGCGTTCGACATACTCTACGATATTGTCGACCGTCTCAAAGCGACAGAAATCTATCAAACACAACGCCTTGTGGAACTTCTCAAGGAATCTAAAGAGAAATGGGACGACATTAACAATCTGATGAAAGGGAAAGAGACGCAGAACGACATTGTTAGAAGTGTAGAATCCGACGCGACACCTGAGACGACCCCTGAGACGACCCCTGAGACGACCCCTGAGACGACGCCTGAGACGACCCCTGAGACGACGCCTGAGACGACCCCTGAGACGACGCCTG
>RGUK01000757.1 GCA_010027825.1 bacterium | reverse complement strand
AGACAGTTCCATCGGATTTAAGGGCGAGGGAGTGGGCGGCACCGGCAGAAACCGCTATTACATTTACACCCGACAATCCAGATACTTGAGCCGCTCTGGATTTTGTCTGCGCCGTAGTGGTTCCATCCCCCAGCTCGCCGAATTGACTGTAGCCCCAAGCCCAGACAGTTCCATCGGACTTGACGGCTAGGGAGTGGGTACGGCCAGCGGAAACGGAGACGATATTTGTTAAATAAGTACTAGGGGCGGTTTGGACTTGAACAGGATTTGCTCTATTGTTTCCAGTGCCATCACCAAGATAGCCCCCCAAGCCCCATGCCCAGACAGTTCCATCGGATTTAAGGGCGAGAGAAAAGGTGCCTCCCGCAGCAATTGCAATAGCGTTTGCAAAATAGGTGGGGGGAGTTCCGGCAGTTTGAATAACCTGAACTGGAGTATTTCTTGGTGTGGTGGTTCCATCACCAAGCTGGCCCGCGTTATTCCTGCCCCATGCCCAGACAGTTCCATCGGATTTGAGTGCGAGAGAGTGGGGGCCCAAAGAAGACGCGGTTCCGGCAGCAATTGCAATAGCGTTTGCAAAATAGGTGGGGGGAGTTCCGGCAGTCTGAATAACCTGAAAACGCCCAGACCGTGCCGTCGTTCTTCAGAAGAAGACTGTAATCACTGTTGTTTGAAATTTTAGTAATTACCGTTCCGGCAGCCTGAATAACCTGAACTGGAGTATTTCTTTGTGTGGTAGTTCCATCACCAAGCTGGCCGGTGGAGTTATCGCCCCATGCCCAGACGGTTCCGTCAGACTTAAGGGCGAGGGAGCTGAACGCAGAGGAGCCGCTTGAAATTGCAACAACGTCCGTCTTGGGACCACCGGTTCCACTGACACCCGCGTTATTTCCAGTTCCGGTACCGAAAACACCAATACCGTTAGTGCTGCCACCTACACCCACAACACCATTTCCAGTAGCCCCGCCAGTTCCGCTGACGCCTGCACCAGTTCCGGTTCCGGTACCAAGAACACCAATCCCACTGGTGCTACCACCTACACCCACAACACCATTTCCGGTAGTTCCACCGGTTCCACTGACACCTGCACCAGTCCCTTGGCCGTTGCCTTCAACGCCCGATTGTCCACCCGTGCCGGTGCCCACGACACCAATACCGTTAGTGCT
>RGUK01000756.1 GCA_010027825.1 bacterium | reverse complement strand
GACCCTTGTACCATGCGTCATGGCTTTTGACAGCCTGTATATGACGCTGTCCCAAAGGTTGCACATTTGGCTGTCTTTACACCATAGCAGTTGATCGACCAGGCTGAGCATGTGCAAAACGCTAGAATGGTGTTTTGGCTGCTTAGGATGCCCAAGAGCGGCCCCAATCTCCTTCAGGGTTAGCCTCATACGATCTCGCAGTATTTTGGCTGCCACGGACCGCGCAAGGCTATATTCACGCTCCCTGCATTTCGATAGCATCTGATCAGATGTCAAGTTCATTGAACTAGCACAAATGTCAATCACAGTTTTTCTGTTTTCTGGTGTGTCGTAGTACATCGGTTCAGTGTGTGTCTTCTTTGTCATATGTGCAGTTTTAATGTTGGCCGTTTAATTTCCCCGGTGTCAAGGTCCACCACCCATACCCTTGCACTTTCCCCGACATGTGCTAACGGTTGATCCTTCAGTAGGCGGGTGATGCATTCAACCGCAAGGGTCGGGGTCAGGGGTCCGTGAACCTTGACACCCTTGGTTTGAACCTCTAAAATTTGCAAATGGTAACGTTCCATTGGTGTAGCATTTAGTACATGGCTAATATGAGCAGTGTAGTAGTGCAGTTAAAATTCAGTATTCATCTATATATATATATTATTTTATTTTTTTAATACCTTATAAAATATAGGAAATTTAACTGCACTAACTGCACTGGCTTCCGCAAGCATTGAGAACCAATAGGTTGCGAGTGCAGTCAAACGAGTGCAGTTACATTTTTTCAATTGCATTTTCAAGTTAACTGCACTCATAAAAATGGTAAAAGATGGTAAAATGTTAAAACGGTGGATCCTCAAGTGCAGTTATGTCTTCGTTTGGTGCAGTTGAAGCCCCATCAGTGCGCTTAAATGAATGTGGTAACTGCACTGTTATACGCACTCCTGTATGGTTGTTTCGGGTGGTTTCCGATACATAACCGGACCTGTCGATGTAGATTTTTACCTTTTTTCCGAACACCCGATCGGTCATATTTTTCAGGTTATGGGCCTTGCTGATGTACTGGTATAGGGCCGATTTATAAATAATCAAGGTGTCTCTATTCTTCCAATCAAAGGCCTTTTGCATGCTCTCGGTCATGTCTTTTCTCAGGTCATAAGGCTTCAAAGCATGGGCAAA
>RGUK01000755.1 GCA_010027825.1 bacterium | reverse complement strand
TTGACGAAGCAAGTCAAATCCTGTCGGCCCTTTAAACATGTCTGGCATTTGGGGCTTTTCTTGTTTAAAGCCTCCTCCAAGAGCCATGACGCCTAGGCCAGCTGCGGCAAGAGGCGCGTAACGTGCAAATGTTCCGGGAAGAGCTGCTTTATAAGCAGCATCGTAAGCTGCTTGACCGGCATCACGCGCCGTACTAGAAAGCATTTTTCCCAGTGCAGGGGGCAGTTCATCGTTGGTAAACGCCTTAACAGCATCATCACCTAATGAAAACAGTGATTTGCTGTAGCTACTTTTAAATGCCGCATCTCTTGCCACATCTCCAGCCTGCATTGCTCTTGCTTGGGCTTCAGCTCCAACGGCATTTGGATTAAAGAAATCAGCTGCTTTGTTAAAGCCACTACGCAGTGTGTCCATGACACCGCCTTTTCCAATTTGTGATTTTGGATAAGGTTGGTTTGAGTCAAAAACAGCTCCAGTGTTTGAGGGAGCTTGTGTAAACTTTCCAACTGGGTCATAGGTTCCAGCTCCTGTGTTTTGAGCAGGTGGAGCGGCTAGCTCAGCCGGTGTCAAGGATCCTTTATTCAAAGGCGCAGTCGCTTCCGAAACCTCAGCAGCAGTGCCTATACCTTTATTAACCGTTACTCCCGGCTCCCCGAGACCACCACCAGAAGTTTGACCAACATAATCTGTTGGATTTACAAGTTCGGGTCTCGATTGCACCAGCCTTCAAGGCTTGTTTTAGGTTGCCGCCTGCTGCAAGTGTTGTGCCTGCGCCAGCTAAAAATCCGCCAACGGCTGCGCTTCCTGCTGCAGAAGATAAAAACCCACCTAAAACTGTTGCGGTTCCACCTGCCATGCTTGATAAAAAAGCCGCTGAGGCAGGTCCTAACATCGCTAAGCCAGCACCAATAATGATTTTGCCTACCGTGCTCTTAGCAAACTTCTTAACCGCATTGCCAATCTTTTTAAAAATATTGGCGTATTCAGGCAATCCTGTGTAAGGATTAATGGTCCCCGATCCGCCCATGCGCTTGAGCATCGCTGCTTCTTGCGGTGTAATGTGTGCAAGCATCGTGTCGCCATTGCGACCGTAAGCAGCGAGGTCTGCAACACCGCCCATGGCCATTTGCATCGGGGGCCGTGGAGCAGGGTTCATGGCAATGGTATCA
>RGUK01000754.1 GCA_010027825.1 bacterium | reverse complement strand
CGAGGACAAGTGATGGCTACGTTTGAGCAGCTGCCCGGGTCGCTCGATCTCACGTTCGTCGCCGGCGACCAGGTGGACGTGGGCGTGACGTTCACCGGCACCAACCTCACGGGCTACACGTTCTCAAGCTACGTCTACGTCTCGCGGCAGACGGTGCCGCTCGACGGCGGTGACACGGTCGTGCTGGCCGGCAGCACGGTGGCCGCGGTCGCGATCACGCAGGTGAGCCTGGCCAACGGGCAGCTGTCGCTCGGGCTGACCGAGGCCCAGACGGCCGACCTTTCGGCGGCTGGCAGCTACCGCTGGTACCTGCGGTGGGTCGCGCCGGGGAGCATCACGCGGACGGTCCTGTCGGGCAACGTGGTGGTGGCGACGCCATGAGCGATATCTCGGTCACCGTCACGTCGCCCGGCACGCCATCGGTATCCGCCGGCAAGGGCGACACGTACACGGCCACCGTGGGCAACGGCGGCGCCGTCAGCGTGACGTACGGCGCCCAGGCCGTGGCGATTCCGCAGGCCAGCGCGAACCAGCTGGGCGGTATCAAGATCGGCAGCGGCCTGACGATTGACGCGAGCACGGGCGTGGTGACGGCGGCCGCCGCGACCTACACGGCCGGAACCGGGATCCAGATCAGTAACGGCACGATCACCTGCACAGTATCGGCCACGACGAGTGCCAGCGACCTGACCACCGGCACGCTGTCGGCGTCGCTCCTGGCCAACAGCGGGGTGACCGCGGGCACCTATACGTCCGTGACGGTGGACGCCAAAGGGCGGGTGACCGCCGGCGGAACCCATTCCGTTGCGGCAGCGGACGTGTCGGGACTGGGTAGTTTGGCCACGGTGTCCCCCACGGGGTCCGCGACCTCGAGCACGTTCCTTCGCGGCGATTCCGTCTGGGCCACTCCGCCGGGCACGACCTACACGGCCGGCACCGGCATCAAGATCGACGGGAGCACGATCTCGTGCACCGTGAGCAGCGGCGGATCGTACACGGCCGGCAGCGGGATCGCGATCAACGGTAGCACGATCTCCGCGAACGTGGTCAGCGTGGCCGGCAGGGCCGGGGCCGTGACGCTGACCACGGCCGACGTGTCGGGCCTCGGCAGCCTCGCCACCGTGTCGCCGACCGGCACCGCGAGCAGCTCGACCTGGCTCCGCGGCGAC
>RGUK01000753.1 GCA_010027825.1 bacterium | reverse complement strand
CTCAAAACTGTATGCCTTGCGCATTTGTTCCTTGACGTTAACTCTTTTTACATTAATTTCACGACCATCTGACAGAACGCCAGTCGTGGCCGTACCCAACAACAATTTAATCTGGTTTTCTAATCCCTTCCTCTCCTCCTCATATCCGGCAAGTTTCGTTCGCAATTCTTTCTCGAGTCCCTGAATAGTCTTCAACCGATTTACAGCTATAAGCGCCGATTCATTTTTGTCACCTTCCAGTGTCAAAACTTCTCCCTCATTGCGTGGCAGAGCGCGCGATAGTAGCTGGTGATCGCTAGGCCTTGGGTCTGGTGGGATGTCCTTGATAACTTTTTCCATGAACCCCTGAGCGCGTTCTAGGATTAGGTCGAAAAGCTCGCAGTTATAGCGGACTAATACTTCCGGCAAGTGTTCTAGATCGCCAAGATAAGCCGTTAATACACCCTGAGACTTGTCTAAGACTCGTAACTGTAATTGTACTTGAAGCAAGTATTCCGTTGGTGCCATTTCCATTTCCCATTTTTGAGACTGGCGATAGCTACCTGTTTTAATCTCTAAAGGCGAGCCATCAGGCAGAAAGTAGTCCGGTGTGGCTAGCAGAAAAGGGTATTCTTCGTCTTGGTATAGCGCATTCGCCTCGACTACTTCAACGTTATGGCGCTCGCCGTACCATTTAGCTACCACGGGTTCTAAAGCTTGCCCTAGATCTGTGTATTGATTACCGGCGAAAGTATCTTGTTTTTTGTCTGTCCATTCACACCACAGCTCGAATTCGCTCTTGAATGGATTCAATCCGCAGATGGTAGCTACGTTCGAGCTGGTAATCTTATGCTTGCGCAGGCTATGCCAAGCTTCTCGGTTTTGTTTTATGTTATCTAATATTTTCATATAAGCTTAAAAAAATTGGGGGGAATGCTCCCCCCATATATATTAAAAATCGACTGTCATTCCCGTTTCAAGGCTTTTAGCTTGACCATCCCCGATAATCATATGATCAATGCCTCTGAAACCTAAAAGCTTGCAAGCATCCTTAAATCCTTCCGTTGTAGCATAATCCTCTTTCGATGCTATTAAGCTACCGCTTGGGTGGTTATGCGCGATCACAATACCGCTTGCATTTAATTGGCATGCACGGCAAAAGACATCTTTTAATTTAAATGAACATCCGG
>RGUK01000752.1 GCA_010027825.1 bacterium | reverse complement strand
TTGGAGGAGGAAGAAGGGGGACCTCAAACCAAAAGCCTAGGCGAGGTACTTTCATATCGTCGGCCAGATCTTGATCTGGCAAACATGGTCTCTGCCTTTTTTGGCCAATCACCAACCTTAACTTCAGCTGGTCCAGAGGCAATCATACTGGAAGTTGGAGAACGCTTTAGAGAAGTTATACACGAGGGATTGGGCGAATGTTTTTCTGGGGAACACCGCCTCAAGGCCTATCTAGACGGCTGTGCTATCAATTTGCCGGTTGGCTCGATAGAGTCATCTGAAGTGCGCAAGGTATATTTTTATACCTTTTTGAGTTGCTACCAATATTTTTTTCCTATGGAGCCATTTTCTGTCCTCACACGCGACATAGTTGTTAGGTTTAATTTAGACGCATACAACAACATTATTATTTCGGCAGGTCCACCAGAGCGCAGAGCATCATCATGCTCACCAAGTCCGCGTTCACCACGATGCTTAGAATTCATCACGGTTCGCCATGATTGTAGCGAGCAATAGCTCTTGCGCGATCGAAACATCAGCACCCGAAGCAGGCATCAATGCAAATGCAACGCGCAACACAATAATCTGAATGCCGTTGCTATGAATTAATGACAAACAGGGCGCTACCTTAACCCAGTCCTTTTCAGTAGTTACAAGCGCATCGATACCGCTTGCCCGTGCCCATCCCATGATAGCGGTCAGGGTTGCCGGGGTGTAAACATGATGATTGGGCAGGGGATACAACAGCACGTCTTTTAAGCCCAAACCTTCTAAGGACTGCTGGACATTGTGCGGGTTGCCAATCCCCGCAAAAACGCCCACGCGCTTGGCAGCGAGCATTCCTGGTTCCACCGACGCCTGGTTAGCTAGGTACAAACCTCGGGGCTGATGAACACCATGCCTGACAGACGCTCATCGGACAGCTTAAATGACTTGTGCTGGGTTTGTGAGAGGTAATGGGTAAGGACATGCAGGTACAAGTAAGGGCATGCAGGTGCAGGAGCCGCCTGGAGCGGCGGTGAAACGCGCGACAATCAGAGCCGAGATCCGATCGCTGCTGATGATCGCGGTGCCAAATGCGCTCACCGCTACCTTTCGCCAGTTTCTGGATCTCGAGAACACTGCTGTCATCGGTCGATTGAAGGGCCCAACGGGCGGCTCGACGGCTC
>RGUK01000751.1 GCA_010027825.1 bacterium | reverse complement strand
GTCGTCTCCCCGTCCCACAATTCGAGCCGGCAACGCAACCAGGCGGCGCCGTTTTTCCGCACGATCGCACGGCCGGTCGTCTCGAGCCGTGCGGCGCCGTGGAAAATGCCGCGGGGGTAGACCGTCTCCGGCGCCCGTTGCCGCGACGGCAACCGGAAAGCGTATGGCGCCATGGCGTCGAGCAAGTCTAGTTCGATTGGCGATAAATCCGCCCATAGACTCCAGTCGTCAGGCCATACTGTTTCCGAAATAGTCCAGGTTCGGCCGGCAAGGTAGACCGTATCGCCGACGGTTGCGGTTGCGTCTAGTTCGAGAGTGTGCATAGGTTCAAGCTTTCCACGTTCGGGGGTAGTGTCGATCCAGGCCGCGGCAACGCGCCGCGGGTTTTCACGTTCGGGGGTCTAGTTGCCGGCCGCGGCCGGCTCGAAAATCCAGGGCAGCTCTCCGGCTTGCTTTGCTTCAAGCCGCGTTCGGCTATCGGCCGCAAAAATAAAACTCCACGGCATCGTCCAGGCAAGCCGCCGCGGCTTTGCGGCAATCGTCCAGGGTTGCGCTCGCGGCAATCGAGCCGGCGCCGCAATACCCTCGATGGTCTTGATCGTATGAAGCATCCCCGAAAGCCGGCCGCAAGTCTCCGTTTTCGGTCAAGTAAAAACGAAAGTCTATGCCGTCGGTTTCCTGTCCATAATCTTTCGAGAGATTGAACAGGTGTACGGCGATAGACTCCAATTCATCGGGGAGAAAGCCGCCGCGGCCGATCCAGCTGCGGAGATTGTCGGAAGCTTCCGATACGGTTTCAGTGTCGTCGGTTGCGATTGCTGCCAGTAGCGTTTCGAGCGTTGCGTTGGGGTCCATTGTTTCGATCCTTTCTCTAGTTGCGTTGCCGCGGTTTCCGCCGCGGTTGTTCAAAGCATAGGCTACCGATTGGTTGCCGTCAAGTAGCATACGCTTTCCATCGGAAAAACTTGCGCGCGGCTTGAAATATTTTTCGGTGGACACTTTGGCAAATGAGACTCGGCGCGCGCAACCCCCGCGAAATGCGCGGTTTTTGGTGCAAAGTTTCGAGCCGTTTCGGTCAAGCCGGCAAGCCTAGTTTCGCCAACGAAATATCGTCGGCGCGATGGTATCGCGGTTGCGAAATACTCCGCGGCCGACGCAACCCGGAAGGTG
>RGUK01000750.1 GCA_010027825.1 bacterium | reverse complement strand
ACATGAGTTTGTGATGCTAGCGAAGAAAATCCCGATTCATATTTTTTTAGTCATGCACCCTCGCAAGACAGATCAGGGCAAAATTAACAGCGAGTTTGACATTAAGGGATCTTCTACGGCAGTCCAGGAGGCATCGAACATTTTGTTAATGAATCGACTCGATCCTGCGGAATGCATAGAAGCCTCTGGTCTTGATCCGTTTTGCAGGGAATTTGTTTTTAAGAAGATCAGAAAGCGTGGGTTTTTTGTTAATCGTAAATTCTATATGCGTTACACAGGAGGCGCTTATGTCGAAATCATTTAGTGAAATTTGGGAAGAGTGCAATCAAGCGGAAGCGGAACGAAACGAGGCTGGATTCCTGCAAGCTATAACGATTGAAACGCAGTCGTGTTATTTCTGCGGATTCTACAATCGCCCGCCGTTGAAAAAAGAACGGGATCGAACCTTCGTGGAAGACATTATTCACCACGAGCTTTCAAGCATTCCCGGATATAACCCGGAACCAGAACACAGGGATTTAATTCTGATGCAAAGCAAGAAGGGCGTTTGGGCATACGTTTGCAAAAAATGCACAACAAGCAAAAAAGTCCTTGAGTGATATTTCAAAGTGAAATACGGTCAAGACATAACAACAGCCCAACAGGGCAGAATGGAACCAACATGAAGAAAGTAGAACTAGAACAAGGCACGCAGGCATGGCTCGATTTCCGCAGGAACGGGGTGGGGGCGAGCGAGATCGCATCCATCGCAGGAGTGCCCGGGGCATTCCAGAAGCGTGATCAGGTCATGGCCGAGAAGCTCGGGCAAGCGAAAGCCCTCACCGATTTCGAGAGGCGCATCTTCGCCGATGGGCACGAGTGGGAGGCTGTCGTCCGCGAGAACCTGAACGCTGCCGGATTTAATTTCAAGCCAGCGGTCGTGGTCGCAAGACAGCATGACCGGATCTTCGCTTCCCTCGATGGCCTCGACGAGGAGCGGAAGATCATCCTCGAAGTGAAGTCGGTCACGACTCGGGCGAAGTTCGAGCAATACTCGAAAGAAGTGCCAGCGCACTACATGGCGCAAGTGCAATGGCAACTTTTCTGCAGCGAGTACACCACGGCGCTCATCGCCTTCGTGCATGAGGGCGAAGTGGTGACTTCCGAGATCAAAGCCGACGAGAAGACGCA
>RGUK01000076.1 GCA_010027825.1 bacterium | reverse complement strand
CATTTGTACAGAAATAAACGAGTTGTTTCCACCTCCTATACGATTTGCTTTAAAATACAATGCGGATAGGCATTTGCCAATAAAAGGCGTTTTTGGTCAAAGTATCCAGATGTTGGCGGATCTACTTACAGCGCACGGATACAGCATTGTATTACTCGAGTACAACAACGTTTTTGCTGTGGAGAACACTTTAGTTTCACAAGCACAATTGATAACACAGACTCCACAAGAAGCCTATGTGACTGGGCTTGTCGAGAGAAAGGATTGGGCATTAAAGCTTCCATGGAACAAAGATACATTACCCAAAATATGGAGAGACCCGCAGCGAATTTTGGAAATTATTAAACAGGAGGACAATGACCAATTGTATTACACGTACGTCACATAAGTTCAACGAAATATCACCGTACTGCACCGTACCGCGTTTCCACGGGGACTGATACAATTAATAATAGCTGCATGAACACTAAAAAGAGTACCCAGTTTCCCATGCCATACACCCGTTTATTTTTAAATACACTAGTCGGACACACACACCCAGCCCAAGTCGGACACACACACCCAACCCAAGTCGGACACACACCCAGCCCAAGTCGGACACACACACCCAACCCAAGTCGGACACACAATCCACCCAAGTCGGACACACACCTGGTTCTGGAGCACACACTTTAACCAAAGTGTGTACAACCACACTTTAACCAAAGTGTGTACCAACCACACTTTAAGTTGGTTGAAATTGGAAGTAGTATTAATACCAACCGGGGTGGTGGTTGCCTACCACTTTCCCAACTCCCATCAAGGACAAGCCACCGCAACGAGGACAAGCCACCGCAACAAGGACAAGCCACCGCAACAAGGACAAGCCACTGCAACAAGGACAAGCCAAAAGTATACCAAGTACCACCAAGGACCAATCTGGCGCGAAGAATGGGTGTGCTAAGTGTAGCTGCATTCTTAGAGCTCGTATCACCACTCGCCTTGATGGTGTTGTGCTCAGTGGGAGACCTTGTGCGTTTGAAAAACGTGATGCAAACGAGCGTGTGCTGTGGAAAGTGTGCGTACTCGGGCACTGGAAAGTACCCTTGTAATAAATGCACCAAGCTCAAACAGAAGATGTGGTCAGGGTATCATGACTTGGAAGACCCCGAGCATGAACTCGTGTGTAGAATTGCATATGAATACCTTTTTGGGATAATAGGTGTCTCTGACATTGCTGGACGGTGGCTTGACAGTAAAATCAGGGACCCCGGCCACCATGAAAGGGTGTGCAGGCTTGTGCGAAAATTGAATTTTCGTTTCGAGAACAAGTGGCTTAAGCCAAGTGGTTGTTGTGTAACTGTAAATTCTTGAACTTATACGGTGTCTGAGACTGACAACTACAGTGAGACGTAGGGTTCCTCCGGTGACTTTGACAGTTCGATAGCGATGATGACCTTAGAACCGATGACCACAGCTCGTTTTAATTTAAAACAATTTCCAGCAATACATACAACAGCAAATGGTATTTGATAACTTTATCCGGCATTAACAAAATCAAAAAAAATGTCAAGCTACCAAAAGGGTGGCCCAATTTCACTGAGTCAGATTACAATCACTCTGCACTATTCATTAATAATGACAAAACAGTTATTAAATCATGCTTTAGATTGTGATGACAATGTCTAGTTTCAATTCACAACGAGAAAATCTGGTTCTAAGCCTAATATAAAACTTTTCACTGAATTATTGGAGATTCACATATATTCGCAGCCATTTTGATGATTCTTGTAAAATAATGGAATAAGCCATGGACCCAATGCAGCTATAAAACACCACATTGCTCCTACACTATGCTTGTTTCCATAAATTATGTATGAAATTGCAAATGATAGTAATACAAACATCCCATGTACACTTCCATTCTTCAAGCCATACACTGACAACAAATATAAAACTAATAAGAAATATGCATAAAACAAATCATGACCCTCTCCCTCGTTCCATTTCCAATGCAAATGTGGCTTTGATTCCTTGCTTACGTGAATTGTTGTTAGCGATTTCCATGCCGACTTTGTATAAATAATGCTATAAATAATGTAACTTAACATCATTATATCTAGCCATTTGGGTAACTCTAACCCGTAATATTTTATACCAAGCCAAAATATAATTGGCTCTAAATGATTTATCAAAATACCCAGTTTAGTCATTAACCGATTGTTTTCATCATTTTGTTGACTTTTCCATAAAAAATATTCTATCAATTGCATCTGTATTACACATGCATACAACATAGCTTCAGCCTTGAAACCCTTCAAATACAAGTTAATATAACCCACTGTACCCAAAATGTACATATTCAAAGAAACCTCCGCATTAAAACACATTCCTTATAAAACGATTTAAAATTAAAATTAGTTAATGGTTTTTAATACAATACCAAACCAATTGTTTTAAAAGTGAACCTTCGTGACTCAAGTCTCGCTTTCCAAGTTTAATGTCATAGTTGAAATATTGTTTGTCCTGTTTAGTGTTTGAACAAAACACACATGGAAAGTAATAGATACAGCAAAACCTTAAATATAGGAAAGACATTTGTCTCACAATAAATTTTGGACAAGCTTTAAATAAACTTCACTTCGTTTGTTCCACGTAATGAATAGTTCTGCCCAACCACGTGGTTCGATGCACTTTGTTACCGTACACGTCAAAATCGTGGTAGTAAATAAGAGTGTAATGGGGATCCGACTCATCTGTGTTAAGGTAATGAACGCACATTGTCTTTACAGCGTCGTATAGAGTTTGGAGTTCGTGTGCTGTTAACGATCCTATCGTCCGTGTGTAATGTAACTTTGCAAGCCAAAGTATATCACATCTCATGTAATTACCAATACCCGAGACCAATTGCTGATCTAATAAGGCAGCTCCTATTTTAGACCGGGGTTTACGTAATAATCTTGAGTAAAAAAGGTCAAATGTAGTGTTATCGTCAAGTACATCTGGTCCTAATGCGTCCAGTGCTTCGACAAATGATTGGTGATCAGTGTACACCTTGACCGTTCCAAAGTTACGTGGATCATTGTAATACAAATGATGTGTGTCACCAATACACATTTGTATCCTTGAATGCTTGTCACGCTCTGTGTCCCACCACCCTGTCATCCCATGAGTCAAGGATACCATAAAAGAGTCAAAATCAATAAAAATACATTTACCTTTTACAAGCACGTCTTTAACAGTGAACGTTCCAATACGTTCCAAGCCAAGAACTTCTTTTTTTAGATACTTTCCAGACAACACCCGTATCTCCGTAATGGTGTTGTCCATTAAAATGGGTTTGATAAAATTGTAGTACTCTAGTACTTCAGGTCCTTCAGGCATAATTCAAAATATACAAATTCCAAGTTCAAAATTCACTTTTTTACCGTATCAGCCTAAAACTGTGGTCCACGTTTCCTAAAACTGTGGTCCACGTTTCCTAAAACTGTGGTCCACGTTTCCTAAAACTGTGGTCCACGTTTCCTAAAACTGTGGTCCTGTTTCACCTTTGTGGGCACGGTTAAGCCCGCTTTAACAAGACTGGTATAAAGAAGGTCACTTAAAACATTGTATTCATTTCCCACGCACACACCCTTGATCATTTTATTAAACAGCTTTTTTATTAACACAGAATGGTTGACGTTGTGATCCTTTGCAAACGTTTCCAGAATACCCAGGACCGTGTCCGGTGCGCTTTGTGAGTCCATGAACTCTAGAAATGTCTTGATGTAACTGAAACGTTGTGCGGCAAGCTTGGGATTGGCACTCACCAGGGACCATTTAAACCCTTTGTGAACGCGCTTGTGCTCTTGGTACATGGACCTGATCGACCCGCACCAGCTGCTGTAGTAACTACGCATGTCCGAGATGGTCTCTGGAGGCTCGGGGATGATCACTGTTTTGGGGGTATTTACGTCTGTTGTATGGCGGACATTGAAAGCAGACGCCCCCGAACTTGTCGCAACGGAAGGTACATTGGTCACAACGTTGTTCGCAACGGCATGAAGCAATAATTCTTCGAAGTTGTGTAGCTTGTCATTGACTTGTTTTAGTTTCTCTGTGATTTCGGTGTCCTGTGACATCGCCACTTTGCGTGATTCGATATTGACCAATTCGGCTTTGGCGTACGTTTTGAACTCGTGTGTAGTCAGCACCTTGTGTTGATATGCAGGAAACGTCTTGTGGTCGTCGTACAGTACAACAGCGTCTTCTAGGAATACCTTTTGCAAGTACCGTAAGACTTTGCAAAAAGCAAGCGCTGAAATGTCAGCGTCTTGTCCAAATGTGTCCATTGCCCGATTTGCTAGTTCGGTTGCGGTGTCCAGTCCCATAAAGACGCTCGTGAAAAGGGAATCCTTTGGATTCGTCACCGAAGGTGACCCCGCACCAAGCGGGGGTGTCACCGAAGGTGACTCCCACCAACAGTAGTAGCTGTCGGGGCCTTTCCACCCGCCTGCTGCGAGCATAGCGTCCATTTTGTAGCTGGTGGCTTCATAGGATTCCATAGCGGATGCATCTGACCATCGTCCAAACAGTTTTGTTGAAAGTGCGGGGACGGCGGCTTCAAGTAACTCACATGTCTTTGTGTGTCGAAAGACATGTGTGATAGCGGTTTTACATGTGATGCCAGCTGCATCAAAGAGCCTATGGATGTCCTGGATGTGTGTTGACGAGCTCAGAGGACGGTGTGTAGACTCGCCCCAAACGAGGTACATTCCACGCCACTTGGGCTTGTAGTTCCGCGGGCCGTCTCGGAGGAGTCCCCTGAGGTCCGAAATCATCACCGCTATAAAGTTGACTCCGGAACTGTCGTTCATCCACACGAGGTACCTACAGGTGCCCGAACGCGACGAACGCGAATTAGCGTTCGAATGACCCAAAGGGTCTCGCGTTCAAATAAAATCCAAAAGCCTCTAGGAACAGCCAAAACTAGTAAAGCAAACGCAATTTCGCGTTTAAATATAATTCAAAGGATCTCTAGGGGTGCAGATAGTTAATCGGGCGTAAGCCTAAACCCATGTCATTCTTCCCCGGGTGGAACCCCCACCTTGCAAGTGCACCGACTGGGCATTGTCTCCTGTCCTTTGCCCTTATCCACCCCACTTGGTTCTCCTTGTTGCGCGGGCCCTTGGAACGAAACAAACATGCACCCACAACCGTGCACTGGACCGGCCTGATCCGCTTGGCCACGTGGAGACTAAACATTCCCAGCCGAATCTGTCTAAGATCCATCCCCCTTCGTGCGTCCGCCAATGGCAATGCACTCTCAATCGACGCCCTCATCGCAATTTTTCCCAGCTCGTGCACACCATTCCCCCAAATAACTTGTAACATTGCTGATTGCTCCTCTGCTGTCATCCGCTTCCGTGAGTGACGTGCCCTGTGCGCATAGTCCATGTCCCCGTCCAACTCCGTCTGAATGGCCCTCTCCAACTCGGTTTTTATGGTCTTGAGCTCACATGTCGAAAAAAGCCCCCTCGCAAGCTCATTATACCCCTGCCACTCCGCCAACCGTTGCAATGCCGGCACAACCTTACGTATCCAATTGTATCGTGTGCTCGCACTTTGGTCTCTACGTTGGTTCAGTGTGTGCTCAAGGAAGTCTATAAACTTGGTCACGGTGCTGACACTGTAGTCTGAATTCGCGTGTTCGTCACAGTAGTCCACAAACATGCTCAACACCGATTTAATATTACTAAAGAACCTAGTGTCCTCAAAAAACCTGATCTGTAAACTTTTCCGCTTACGTGTCAATACTTTGTCTGAGTCAGGGTCGCCTTCATCATACCACCGCGTCCACCTAAGACCTTCCTCCGAAAATAACCGTTGGAATGACTCGTGGCATGTGTCCATTGTACAACACTCTAAAGTGATATTAGAAGCCTTTAAATACACACACCTAAAGTAACGAATTTAAAATCAACCGTACAATTAAGTTATATCTTTTGGTACACAATGGACTCACCTTTTGCTGATTTTGTCAAGATTGGCATTGACATGAGTCATGGTAAGGCCAGTGTAAAGTTACCTAAAAATTGGACTGAATTGAAAAATTCCGTTTACAACGGCGAACCCAATTACGCAATCTTAACAGGCGAAACGAACGGGGTAGTTGTCGTGGACATTGACAAAAAAAGTGAAGCATTTGAAGGTCTTGTGTGGTTTAACACCCATTTTGGAGACATCCACGCCCAAGATACGCTTGTCACAAAAACCATCAACGGCGGTTATCATGTGTACTTCCAGTATGACCCCAGAATCAAAACACAGCTAAATAAATCCAAATTACACATCGACGTGCTCGTCAATAAACGGTGCGCGTACGAAGGCCGTGGCTACGACGTCATCTCTAACAAGCCCGTACGCGCACTTACCGACTCGGAAGTTGCACTACTCACTGCTGACACCGTAAGGGACCCCACTGGGGCTGACACCGTAAGGGCCACCTTTAGGTGCCCCGTGGCTCCGTTGGAGCTGGTAACTGAGATTATGTCAACCATAGACATCAGCGAAAGCTATGACGATTGGATGCACATTGGGTTCTCCTTAATCGACTTTTGCAAGCAAGACGGGATCCCCCTCGACGACGGTCTACAAATGTTTAAAATGTACAGTCAACGGAATCCTAGTAAATACGATGAGTCAAACACCATCGACCAATGGAATCAATGGGTGTCACGAGACAGCGAACGAAGTGACGCCTCGGACACGGACGGTGGTAAGATCACGAAAGGCACGATCTTGAGGCTTTTCAAAAACAAAAATGAAAAGAGATATTCCGAACTAAAGCTAAAGTGGACTTTAAGTCCGAAAGTGGACTTGGAAATTTTGAGTGAACTAGACACCATTTCAGGAAACTCGATCGTCAAAGTCCATGAAATCAAGCACCTTGAAATCTACAAAAAGACAAAAGCCTCCATTGAAGCCATAATGAAAAGC
>RGUK01000749.1 GCA_010027825.1 bacterium | reverse complement strand
TGGCTCATGCAGAACGCCCTCTCAGACACCGGGACTATCCGTTGTGTGGATACGTGGCAGGGGAGTCCTGAACACGTTGACATCGACATGGACGAGGTCTACCTGCGCTTTCTGAAGAACACGGCACGCACCAAGAAGCCTAACCAAGAACTCATTACAAGCAAGACAACATCGACTGCCTACCTTGGGAAACTGTTAGCCGCTGAGGAGAAGTTTGATCTCATCTACATAGACGGGCATCACTCTGCGCCTTATGTGATGACAGACTGCTCGATGGCCTATTGGCTGCTAGAGCCGGGTGGCATCCTGATTATGGATGACTACCTGTGGAAGATTCACGAGTTGCCAGCCGCTCAACGCCCCAAGGAGGCGCTAGATGCCTTCCTGTCGGCTTTCAGCGAGATGGTGGTACTGGTGAGTGTTGGCTACCAGTTGATTGTGCAGAAGAGAGCCTAAAAAGACCCCCGCACTAGGCGGGGGAAGGCACTACCAAGGAGGAGAACCACGCCGCTGCTGCAACGTGACCTCCATTGTAACATTAAAGTCTTATTTGGGAAAACACTTGGAAATTCATTTTTCTAGCAAAACTGATATGTGGGAAACACCCAAAGACTTTTTTGACGAATACAACGACCTTTACAAATTTGAAACAGACGTTTGCGCTATCAAAGAAAACGCCAAGTGCGATAGGTTTTTTACTCCCGAACAAGACGGATTAAAACAAGAATGGACAGGCATTTGTTGGATGAACCCCCCTTATGGGAGGGAGATAGGTAAGTGGGTTAAGAAGGCTTATGAGTCAAGCCTTACAGGAGCAACAGTTGTGTGCCTTATTCCAGCCAGAACCGATACAAGATGGTGGCATGACTACTGCATGAGAGGTGATGTTAAATTTATAAGAGGAAGACTAAAATTTGGCTCATCTAAAAACCCGGCGCCTTTTCCTAGCGCAGTGGTTATTTTCAAAGCCAAAGATTCAAAGTCTTATTCTTAGCCAGACTCTTTCGTGTATCCAGTAGAGGATAATCTTGGAGAAGAGTTCTACAAAGGCGATGCTAGCCGCCATCTTTGCCTCTCCTGTGATGATCCAAGAGAGGATGAATGTGTCGAGACTGCCTGTGATACGCCACGTCACCGCCTTGAGCAGTGACTTGTAGTGGCTATCGACGA
>RGUK01000748.1 GCA_010027825.1 bacterium | reverse complement strand
GGGGAAGCAAAACTCCGTTTTAATGGGCGATGCGACTTTCCTAAATCTCGATGACATCAAAATGCTTCCCGATCAGGTCAGCGATTGCGTGTTATGGCTCCGCTCTGATGATCTTGTGACCAGCGGATCAAATGTCACCACTTGGAACAACAGGGTAAACTCCAACAAAAATGCGGGCCAAGCCACGGCTACAAAACAGCCGACATTGGTAAGCAATCAGATTAACGGATTGTCGGCTGTAAGATTTGATGGAACTGACGACTGCCTCACCATAGCAAGTTTTGATTTAAGAGTGGAAATTACAGTCTTTTTGGTTGCAAAAAACGCAAGTACAGCAAAACCATTTTTTATTGAGCATTCCGCAAACTCTGGGTCAAATGACGGATTTTTTGTATATGGTACAAATAACGACGCCATGAACGCAAGAAGAACCGGCAGGGCAAACAGAATTGGAGTTGCTTCTTGGTCTGGAACAAGCTGGTCAATTTTTTCTTTTGTCTTTAAGTCATCAAGCCAGTATTTTGATGCTTATTTAGGATCATTTTCGGTCGGGCTGGGTTCTGGTTCTTCTGGTTTTAATGCAATGGAAAACAATTCGCCAGTTTCAGCAACGCTAAACATTGGCGCAAGAAACGATGGAGCTTCACTAGCAACATCGGCAGATCACGCAGAGCTTATTATCTACAACCGCCCCTTATTTGATTTTGAGCTTTCTGCCGTAACCAATTACCTCAAGGATCGCTATGCGCTCTGACATGGCTCTTTTTGATTCTCTGCCCGAATGGCAGGCAAAAGTTACCGAACTAAACTCCGCCTTCGGCTATCCAAACAATAGAGCCGAGCGATACGCAGACAGCCCGATGGTGACTGCTGACGGCAAATATGCGCTTCAAGTGTTGCCAGAAGCCGAGCCGTATTTTAAAGGCGTGCCGTTGCACAACTTTGATGATCTTTTCCCAAGGCAGGAAGGGCCGCTGTGATTGCCGTCCAGTTTGTCGCCCCGCCTGTGCCGGAGGGCTTATGAAATATACTTACGAAGATTTTATGGCGGCGTTGTCCTACCTTGAATTAGAAGGATATATAGAAAGGTTCATTGATAAGGACGGCTCCGAGTGCGTTAGAATCTGTGAGGGTGCAGAGGATTGTGAAGTGTGAGCGCAGACGATCACA
>RGUK01000747.1 GCA_010027825.1 bacterium | reverse complement strand
AATAAGCTCGGCCAATACCAGCTTGACCGTCGCTTCTGCACGCAAAGAGATTTTGCACCGGCAGAACATGAAGCGCTGTTGATGTCGTTCAACGAGCTCTATTTTATTTCCCTGCCAAGCTTCTTAAATGGCTGGAACATTGAGCCTAACCAATTCCCTGAAGACCTGAATATCATCATTAAACAACTACGCAAGCCAGTATCGCGCGAAATGATCTTCAACATGCGTATTGCATCGCTTCTCAACGCTACCGACTTCAAATTTATAGCTTTGGGAACCTGCATTAATTAAAAAACAGCATTTTTACAGCTTTTTCCCAGCAAAAGGGGCGACACAGAGTCGCCCCTTTTCTCATTTATTCGGCATCCGATTTTTCATAGCTGTTCACGCACGCTTATCGGTGCGCAGCAAGCCGTAAGCAACAAGCCCAAGAAGCAGAATTACCACGAACGGCAGGCCGGCCATCAAACCATTCTGTACCAAGTCATTACCGCAGGCATAAAAAAACAACAGGCAACTGAGCATCGCAAGCACCCCACTGGCTGAGCGCCGCCATGCAAAGAAAGCAATGGCACTCAGGGCGTAGGCAATCACCGTGCCAAGGCCAGCAATGACATACAGCGTGCCGATCTGCGCGGTGGCCAGAAATACCATGACCACAGCAGACTGCACGAGCACCGCAACCCAGGGGACCTGAGAAGCATTGAGCTTGGTTAGAAAGCGTAGCGGCACAATACCCGTTTCCTTGGCCATGGTATGCAAATTCCAGTTGTTGAAATAAAACACTCCGTAAAAGCCCGCTAGGTACGATGCGAGCAGGCCAAGGCGGATAGCAAGCGTTGCCCCAGCAATAAGCCCAGGGTGCTGAAAGAAGAGATTTGGCAAGCACAGGAATGGATCGACATCGCGTGAGCCATGCACCCCCAAAACAGCAAACTGCAGGACGGCGTAGATGGCAACGATTGCCGCAAAGGAAAACATGATCAGGCGGGCAGCATTCTTTTTGCTGTTTTCCACTTTGTCCATCACCGAGCAACAGGCCTCAATACCAATGAAGGCAAACAATAGCCCTGGCAGTTGTGGCACCAAGGAGTCAAATGGCATCCCCCCTGCCAGCACGTTTTGCCAGGCAAAAAGCTTGGGAAGCGCAAGTACCAGCGCAAGGAGCGG
>RGUK01000746.1 GCA_010027825.1 bacterium | reverse complement strand
TCCGAACGCTACGCATTGGGCGGAAATGCCATCCCCGCCAGAGCTTGTTAGTCCGAAAGATCGAGGAGGGGAAGCATGAGCAACCTCGAATTCCTGATCCAGTCGGTAAAAGATGGAGGTTTGGAGCGGTGAAGGAACGACCGATCCTATTCAGCGGCCCGATGGTGAGAGCGATCCTTGACGGCTCCAAAACCCAAACACGACGGATCGTTAAACGCCAGCCTAAACCTCACCACTGGGAAGCGTTCCCAACGTACAAATTCCTTTCCAGACTCTTTGACGCCGTGAAAGCTACCTTTTGGATTACTGGGCACAGCCAGGAAGAGCGCGGAAAGCACCACCGCGACGATGGCATTACAGTCAAATGCCCCTACGGAAGCGTTGGGGATCAACTATGGGTTAGGGAGACGTTTCGGCTATATGATCGCAACGAAGAATGCGCTTGCTACGAACAATGCTCATGCCCGCCTAGCGGAACTCCAATTTACCGAGCAGATTCAAGCCATGAAAGCAAGTGGAAACCGTCCATCTTCATGCCCCGTTGGGCGTCTCGAATCAATCTCAAGATCACCGGGATTCGAGTCGAACGATTGCAGGATATTAGCGGCGACGATGCTTGGGCAGAAGGCGTTCCATGCGCTTCATGGGCTGAATCAGACTGGGATGACGACGGTTACCCTACCCCTTGGGAGAAGCGATACAGATACGCCTTAGAGCAGTATGAAGAGCTTTGGGAATCCATCAACGGCCCTGGATCGTGGGACGCTAACCCCTACGTATGGGTGATCGGATTTGAGGTGGTCAAGTAATGGCAACCCTCAGCCAAATAGCCGCCGACCCCCGAGCCGAAACGGGGGAGGAATTCACTGCTGAAGGAAAATGTCGTGTAAGGATTGATGATTGTGGGTTCTTTATGAAACATACGCAGGAGTTTGGATTGGTTTATATGCATATAAAAGCATATGACGTTCTAAGAACCGATTGGTATTTCCTCAAGGACGGGCCGGGGGAATGGGAAGCGTGAGCAACCAAGACAAACTTGCTGGCCTTGACCCGCAGTTCAGATCTACGTTTCTGTTAGTCAAAGCAGAGCTGGATCTCTGGCTTAAGGTTCACGCCTCCAGCCGGTTTGTGATCATCACCGAGGGTAAAAGATCGCTTGCTCGACAG
>RGUK01000745.1 GCA_010027825.1 bacterium | reverse complement strand
TCCAGTGATGATAGCTGTTCCCGTGGAGCTTGTGGTGACTGTGAGGCCAGTGACAAACGCGCTTCCTGTTGAGCTTCCTGTGATCATCGCGGTACCAATTGAACTTGTGTTGACATTGAGGTTAGTGACGAGTGCGCTGCTTGTGGTGCTGTTTGTAACAACCATTTGAGACACCGTGCCATTGGTGACCGTTGCATTCACAATAGATCCAGAGCTAATAAACGCGGACCCAATGGTGGCCGTCAAAGTACTAGAGGACGTCACTACAGCAGACCCAACGTTTGTGGAAACGATGTTTGCGGAAGTGATGTTTGCTGAGTTGATTTCTGCCGAACCAATGGTTGACGTTGTAATAGTGGCTAAATTGATGTACCCAGACCCTGTAGAACTGCTGGTAACAATTGCAGTGCCGGTGGAACTGGTTGTAATCGTAGCAAAGTTTGTGTACCCAGAACCAGTAGAGCTACTTGTAATTTGAGCACCGGCAATGGTAGCACCAGTAATACGTGCTGTGCCAATGCTTGCATCAGTCACCACGGCATTTTGAACTGTGTTGTTTGTAATAGCTGAATTTGTTGCAATTTCATTTTGAATATGGGCTGTGCCTGTAGTACTGTTTGTAATAGCGGCATTGGTAGTACTTGAGTTGGTAATAGTTGTGTTGTTCAAAGCTGCCGTATTTATGAACGCAGTTCCCGTGGTGCTGTTTGTAATAGCGGCCGTGGAAATGCTTGAGGTCGTCACTACTTCGTTGCTGATGTTACCATTCACAATAAACGCATTGCTTGTCGTGCTTGAGGACACCAAGGCTGACGCAACTGTGACATTCGTGAGACTCCCATTCAAGATTGATGCCTGGCCAATATATGCGGAGCCAGTGGTAGACACCGTCACGTTGGCGCTTGAAACGTTTCCGCTGGCAATGTAAACATTTGCTAGTGTACCGGTTTGAGCGGACACACTATTGAGGATACTCGCGCCGGTGACATTGAGCGTGCCTGCAGTGATATTGTTGTCCACAACGTTAAGAGCCGTGACATTCACGCTGTAAAGTGTACCTTGTACATGTAAGTCATTAATAATTCTAAGGTTTCCTATGGTGGCATCGTTTGTCACACGGAGTCCACCAACAGTGGCCGTAGCGACGTCTATGTTATCCATTCGGAGAGT
>RGUK01000744.1 GCA_010027825.1 bacterium | reverse complement strand
ACTGGATGAAGACTCCGCCGCGGCGACCGGGTTCCACTCGGGCAGTGTCGATACCGTCAGGGAGGGGAGGATTCTCACGGGCAACGGGAGGGGCCTTGGTGCAGGAAGAAAGGAGCAGCAGAAAAAGGAGGGGCGAAACCAGACGGGACATTCGGGAAAGTTTAAGGGAACAAAAACCGAACCCAACCCTATTTGTCTGCCGGCCCTGTTTTTTCCTCCAGCCCGTGGGAGCCGATAAAAACGAAGGCGAGGCTCCAGCCGGAGAAGGCGAGGAGGAAAAAAGGGACCAAGCAATGCTCCAGGCACTTTTGGAACTACAAATACTGGAGGTGGAGGCGGTGGAGGCGGAGGCAATGGCTCTCTTGGGGGAACGGGAGGTTCCGGTATCGTAGTCATTCGTTATTCTGGGCCACAAAGAGCATGCGGAGGTAATGTTTATACTGAAGGTGCTAATACTGTTCACATTTTTAACACATCTAGTAATATTTGTTTTCTATCCAATTACGTTGATCCACCAGAATACCCATTTCCAGTCAATTATCTAGTGGTTGCTGGTGGTGGAGGTGGTGCTCGTACATCAACATTAGGGAACAGTGAAGGCGGCGGTGGTGGTGGGGCAGGTGGGTTCAGAACTGGAACCGATTTAGCGGTTACTGCCGGAACTGCCTATGCTATTTGTGTAGGTGCGGGTGGGGCAGGCGCTTCCACATCAGACACTAACGGCACCGTTGGATCTAACTCGGTGTTTTCCACAATCACCTCGGCAGGAGGTGGGTACGGCGGAAAAATTAACACAAACGGTGGTAACGGCGGCTCTGGAGGTGGTGGTGGATCGGGGGCCGGAGGAGGTGGCGCCGGTGGAACAGGCAACACACCGGTGGTAACACCTTCACAAGGAAATAACGGCGGAGCAGGTAATTTAGCATCGGCAGCTGGCGGAGGTGGCGGTGCAAGTAGTAATGGTGCTGCTGGAGTTATTTCTCCCTCATCAGTAAGTGGAGCTGGTGGGAATGGAATTGCGACCTCTATATCTGGAACTAGCACAACTTACGCAGGTGGGGGCGGGGGAGGTCAGTACACTACTGGTGCAGCTGGTGGAACAGGGGGCGGTGGTCCAGGTGGAAGTTCTGGCGGTGCTGGTACTAGCGGCACAACAAATACTGGTGGTGGT
>RGUK01000743.1 GCA_010027825.1 bacterium | reverse complement strand
AGCTATCCAGCGAATCCCTATGACTGGTTCACCGCGTGGTTTGATGAGGCGAAGTCTCACCCGGAAATCAAAGAGCCAACCGCGATGTCACTGGCGGCTGCGACAAAGGATGGCAAGCCTTCCCTGCGCATTGTGCTGCTCAAAAACTATGATGAGCGTGGCTTTGCGTTTTACACAAACTATAATAGCCGCAAAGGCCGGGAGTTGCAGGATAATCCGTTCGCGGCATTGACGTTTTACTGGATGCCGCTATGGCGCCAGATTCGCATTGAAGGCGCAGTAGAGAAGGTTAGTGTGGAGGAAGCGGATGCGTATTTCGCCACGCGTCCACGCATCAGCCAGTTGGGGGCGTGGGCTGGTTTGCGGCCTGAGGAAGCGGCCCCGCAAAAATCGAAGTTGGCAGACGGCCGGCGCGGGGTGTCATGGGAGGATATTGACTTTGATTTCAATATCATCCGCATTTCGCCGGAAACGGCTAAGGTGGAGCGGCCGCGCATTGTTCCTATGTGTGCGGAGCTGAAAGCGTTCTTGCTGCCGCTACGTGGCACTGGTGCAATTTGCCAAGGCAATCCTGTGCATGATAAAACCTTGGTCATGCTCGGGGAAAAAGTATTCGGTGGCCGGTGGCCGGCTGACTGCCTGCGGCATTCGTACGGGTCGTATCGCAATGCGGAAATCCGTAACCTAACGCAAGTCGCGGAGGAAATGGGAACGTCCGTGGAAATGTTGCATCGGCATTATCATAATCCGCGTCCAGGGCATGAGGCGGCGCTATGGTTTGCGGCGTTGGGAGATAAGCAAGAAGTAAGCAATTCCGGTTGATTCATTTCATTCCATTGTGCAACAATTGGGGGAAGTCATTGATTTGTCTGGTTATTCCGTTCCATTGTGCAAGCTTCGTTTGGTTCGGGACGAAACGCGATGTGTCAATACAGGAATGGGAATTGATTGGATTTGCAATGGAAAGATGCATTTACATGCCTCGCGCAAATCTGTTAGATATGCAAGATGTATGCACATTTTTCCCGTGGGTGTTGCACAATGGTGGGGATTAACGTGGTGCGGCGGTGCAATTTGCACCTGTTTTGCACCTTGCACTTTCGGGCCTGCGTTCGAAGAAGATGATGAAGGGGTGAAGGATGGCGCGGCGGGTGTAGAAATGGCCGTCGTG
>RGUK01000742.1 GCA_010027825.1 bacterium | reverse complement strand
CACCCTTCACGACGGCGGGTTACAAGGCCAACATGCCGAAGAAGCCGATAGAATCAGACAAAAACATTCAACCAGCCCAGAAGCTCAAGCTGTTATGGGTAAGTCTGAGTCCGAGCACACGATTCCGCAAGCATTAAAAGAAATTGCCTCCGCCCTCAAGAAATACATTGACCCAGCACAAGCGGGCTCTGTAGCTCCACAAGCCAGAGTTTTGGCACACCCGCACGCATACGAATGGCACGATGGCTCTACGGAACACCACCTGAGCGCCCCTTCCCATTCCCCAATCCTCAATAAAGAAGAGCCACCCGATTTTGATAATCAAACAGCCAAGGTGGGGGTAAACACCTATGCTCAGTTCGCTGCTCCTTATGGTACAGTCGATAAAAGCACCCCCTCGAATCTGTTTCATTACGATTACCATGGCAAAAATGATGCCATCAATAAATTAGTCCAAGACCACGGCTACCAAACCTATTATGCGGGTGGCAAACACGGCAAACCGGATTTGGCTAACAAGAATTATAACACCAAGCACCTGATGATTTATGACCCCTCTTCAGAGGCGGGTAGCTTCAGGGACCAAGAGTATACTGATTCTTGGAGAAAAATACATGAACTGGCCCACGCACTTACCTACCCTGAATTAAATAACATATATGGTGAAGGTAGGAGAATGGGTAAATTGGGGCACCACCGCAATACTAATGAGGCTTTAAGGGCTGTTCATTGGGAGTGGCTGGCGGCTCATAAGCAAAGGGAACTGTCCAAACAAATTGGCGTCCACTTGCCAGAAGAAGACTTTAATAAAGAGCTAAATACCGTAATGCACGATGCTGCCCACCGTGCTGTGACAGGCAAGTTTACCGAACCAAGTCAAGAGGGTTTTAAGCCCTCAAATCAAAAGGTTCCATTAGATGTTGCACTCGGTCAAGTCCGCCAATCCGCTCACAATCTTGGGCTGGTGGGTCCAAATGACCTACTGAAGAAGTTCGAAGGGAGTTACCCCGTGGCTGATGAGAAAGAATATAGCATTTCGGAAGTCCAATTGGCCTTGGCGAAGGCGATGAAAGACCGCGTCGAAAAATACGCCGAGGAAATGCGTACATTGCGCACCCGCGAACTTCAGAAGTCGGAAGTGGCCGCAGCCCCCGCCAAGAGCTTCGACCTT
>RGUK01000741.1 GCA_010027825.1 bacterium | reverse complement strand
ATCCAAAGGGTGAGGTTCTCCGCTGCCGACCCCCTTGTGCCTCTCCTTGCTGCTGCTGGACACAAGATTGAACCAGTTGTACGTTTCGACGGAACCCTCGACCACAATACTGTGGTGGTAGATTTTTACGAGAAAGCACCTGAGGGGGCACCGGTCGCGGACGAGAACTGGGATACTTGGAAGCAATTGGACATCCTGAAAATGGCCCAGAAGCATTGGGCAGACCAATCCGTTAGTGTTACGGTGTACTACCGCAAAGAGGAAATCAACCAACTTAAAGAATGGCTTGCCAATAACCTTAGGTACCTGAAAACAATCAGCTTTTTGTGTCATTCCGACCACGGTTTCAAACAGGCGCCCAAGGAAACCATTTCAAAGGAAGACTACGAAAAGCTTTCAGAAAAGGTACAGCCAGTTCAAATTGACATGACGGAATCGGACTCCTTTGAGCTTCAGGGCACTGAATGTGAAGGTGGGGCTTGCCCAATTAAATAAAGTATGATATAAAATAAGCGGTAGACCAATTTTAGGTCTACCGAATTGTTTGTTTCGTTATTTGTATTTATGGAGACCAAAATGGACGTTATCGTAAAATTTAAGAGCGCCGAAAAAGAAGCAATACTTCCAGTCAAAGCAACCACTGGCTCCGCAGGATTGGACCTTTTTGCATCAGAATCTGGCGAAATTGCTCCCGGCGACAGAAAGATGGTTTCGACCGGCCTCATTATGGAGTTGCCCAATGGATTTGAGGGGCAAATTAGACCTAGAAGTGGTTTGGCAGCAAAACATGGTGTTACTGTATTAAATAGTCCGGGAACAGTAGATTCTGACTATAGGGGTGTGGTAAAGGTTATTCTGATAAATTTAGGCAAAGAGCAGTTTTCCTTCAAGGAAGGGGATAGAATAGCACAATTAGTGGTTGCTCCAATACCGAATGCTGTTCCAGTTGTAACGACCGCTATTTCCGACACGACTAGAGGCACTGGTGGTTTTGGAAGCTCTGGTCGTTAAATTCAATTTCTAAATATATTCATTGATAACAAACATGAGTAATAAATTCGATACAGAAGTAGATAGACGTTTTGACATAGCTTACTGCTACAGGCTGTTGTTGCAACAGCCACTCTTCGATGAAGGGCTATCGGCTTCAGAAATTGTAGAAGAAGAGATTAG
>RGUK01000740.1 GCA_010027825.1 bacterium | reverse complement strand
AAAAAAGTTTGCATATCTATCCTTTGATACAAAAAATACTATCAAAGTTCGTTGGGGGCTGTCAAGCCCCCCCCAACTACTATTAGAGATTTTGCTTCTATTTCTACAGTAACGTTATGATTTTAGAAGTTATAATCATAGAACGCATAAGGGTTTTCGGATAAAGAATAATTCTCCTTGTCTTTATCGTACCAACGACCATCTTTGTGCTTGCGGATACGAATTTCGCGAGCGTTTGGGTTAGATTGATACAAGTAACGCTGTTCATGGTTGTTGACGCAATGTGCGCCAAAATCACCCGGAACCATCTCGGGCTTCCAGTAGGGGTCAGGGGTGTAATTCATCGCTCTAATAATCAGGCACTCGGGACTAACCTGACGAACAACTTCGAATGGACAACTAGAATAATCGGAGTAACCATGTCGATTGGCATACTTGGGAGTTTGATAAACCAAATTGAAACCATTTTCATCTTGAACAACCGAATACCCAATGGAGTCCTTAGAGTTGACATAATTATAGGTGGTGGTATTATCAAGCTTAAACTCAATCAGCTTTGATTTAGTTGCAACCTTGAGCATGAAGTCGAGCTTCTGTTTTTCGTCTGCGCCCTCGGAAATATCCAAGGTGGGGAGGGTCAGGACTGTTCTAGGGGCATTTGCGTTATTTGTCTTTTTCATTTTGCCGCTACTTTTTGCTACTGGGTTCATATATTAAGACAACTCAGTTTTGGTTTTTTAACCAATCAAAAAAATACTACCAATCCCATTTCGAAGTGTCAATAGCGGGTGTGACTTTTTTCTCAATAACATTAGAGCCAGTGTGCTTGACCTCTAAATTATTGACTTCGCAGTATTCTTTCCACAGTTCTGGCCACTCTTGCGCCATCTCATCGTATTCGGCCTGAACCTGCTGTAAAACCTCTTTAATGGCGGCCATCTTTTTTGTCAAACGAGCCATCTTGTTGTTGTAGGTTTTGGTGTGATAGATAATGTATGCGCCAGTCATCATCTGCTTTTTCATGCAAACAACAATAGCACGCTTCGGCGGGTTAGGTCAATATCCTAAGTGGGTTCTCATCAAATAGGGGGGGCTTGACGCCCCACCCATTTATTGATACTATCTTTTTATCGGTTGGTTGAAAAAATAAAAACGTGTTGTCTTAATAGATGAA
>RGUK01000075.1 GCA_010027825.1 bacterium | reverse complement strand
TCTGTTCGTTGCCCGGCGCAGAATCCCTTGTGCCGCTTTGGCACTCAAACAATATTTCTGCGAGGATGTCTGTTCCAAGATTTGTCGCAATGATGAAGATACGCCGCCGTCTTTGGGGAACTCCGAAGTGTTGAGCATCCAGCACTCGCCATCCGACACGATACCCGAGTTCTTCCAACGCCCCGACAACGGTTGCCATGTCCCTTCCACCATTACTGCTGAGGAGACCCGGCACGTTTTCCAATAAGAGTGCTTCGGGTTTGAGTTCTTCCGCAAGGCGAATAATTTCCCAAAATAAGCCACTGCGTTGACCAGCCAATCCGGCGCGTTTTCCGGCGACGCTGAGGTCTTGGCAGGGAAATCCACCTGTGAGGATGATTCGCCCCATAAATCCGTTTCGTAGTTCACTGCCTGTCACTTCCTTAACATCTGTATAGAGTCGTGTTTCGGGGAATTGGTACGCTAGAACACTTCATACATTGTCTGCCCATCGTTCGCCGGGTATGCGTATTGTTTTCACGTCAATGGTGTTGAGCATGGTTTTGATGCGGTCTTGTTCTTGTTGCATCATGTCAATGGTCAATAAATATCCGATGGCGTCGATGAGGTTGTCTTGTTTGTGTTGTTGTAACTGGCGGCATATTTTGAGCCACACCATTGCTAGGGCGATGCGTTCTTCAGTGAAATGCCCGTCATCGAAGATCACTTCCCAGCCCTGTGCAATGCGCCCAAAGTTGACTGCCGGTGACCCGTATTGGTGTTGCGCAGTCATTGTTGTTTGCCTTTCAATAATGTGTGCATTGGTGTGCCGTTAATGTGTGCATTGTTCTGCACTGTGATACAGGTTTCATGCCTGTCAGCCTGTAGTGCAATACAGTTTCATCCCTGCTCACCGCCCTGCGTGACGTTTTTGCCAATAAAGGCGTTAGGTGTGACGTTTTCATCAGTAAAGGCGCTCATCCCTGCTCACCATCCCCACGGACAATCTGAGCGCATTCCGTGTAGGCATCAAGCACCTTGTCGTCTAAACGCCCGAACTTCAGCATTTGCGCCGTGTATTTGTTATCGATGCGCTGGGCTGCTTTTTCCTTTTCATCAGCACGGACGGCTTCTATGAGAACGCAATAGCAAGGTCTGCCCATGCGTGAGGGGCAGTAGTCGTCGTGGCTCATCCCTGCTCACCGTCCAATGCTCGGATGGTTTCACAAGGGTAATTAGCGCGGCTCTCGTGGCAGTTTTCAGCCATGCAAATCACAACGCCGTCGGCATATGTTGCAGGTTTGTGCAGGTCACGCACACGGGCGATGGCTTGCTTTGCCATAAACAACTCGTCTCGTAATTTCAGGTTGGCGGCGTGAATACTCATCGGTTTCCTCTCATTGGTTGTAGTGCGATTAGTGGGATTCTGTTGATATTCTGTTTGGTTGCTATGTGTGCGCGTTCTTTGGTTGATAGTGCGCCCCAGATGCCGATGACTTCGTTGCGTATGCCGTAGTCGGCGCATTCGTTTAGGTGTGGGCATTTTTTGCAGATGCGTTTGGCGGTTGCTGAGTCTTCCATGTTTTCTTCGAACCATGAATCTGGGTCGCCAACAGTGGCGCATGCAGGGTTTTCGTATTCCAATGGTTGCCGCATCATTGTGTTGTTTCTGTTGGCAAATATGGGGTAATGAGTTTGATGGTTGTGCATGGATATCCGTAATCACATGCGATGCAGTAACCGTTGTCGTCAGCTCGGTGTAGTTCGGCAATCATTGTTGCGACGTGTCGGCGGCCTTGACCGTAGGCTTCACGCTGCAGTTGGCTCATGTTCGGCATCGGTGAACTAAATGTGAGGTTCATTGTGCCCACCTTGCCGCGGTTTCTTCTCTAATCTGTGCGCGTTCATTGTCGTCTTGCTGGTCTTCTCGGTCATATGCGAGCGCGAGTAGCCATGAGGCGATGGCTTGTACCGCATCACGTCGTTCCCACACACGCCCATCGTTGAGTGCTTTCTTGCAGTCTTCAGCCTCACCATTACAGGCACAACTGAACACGTTAGGTGTGAAACGGTCAACAACTTCTTTAGCCAGGTCGCGTAGCAAATCGATTTCGACAGCAAGGTCACGACTAGTTGTGCTCATTTCAATGTCACCTTCCGAACAAACCCAGCATTGCTTAAATGGTCAATGAACATGTGCGCATGATCAATGTAACGATTCCATGTGGTGACATGTTCAGCATGCGTGCCGTCAATGAAAGGGTCTAACTCGTCGGCTTTGAATGCGAACGTTGCGGCAACGAGCACAGTAATAGCGTGCGCATCGCCGGCTTGTAACCGGATCATGTTTTTTGTCCTCTCAAGATATGGGAATGGTGGTCGGGGCAGGTATGCCTAGCATGGGAGTCATAGCATCGTGAGCATCCTTCACCGCGAACACAACAGTGTGAACCCCGACCACCAGAAGCGTTTTAGAACTGTGGTGCATCATCCTTAATCATGCCGAGACGTTTCAACTGGGCGACCATTTCTGGTGTGACCCCTGTGGCATCGGCAACACCGGCGTTGAATGGGTCGGCTTGTGGTTTACGACCACCGTCGATCCATGCTTTGGCTTGTGCCGCATCTTCAGGCTTGTACGGTTCCAATACCCATGCGTTGTAGCCGGATGCTGTTTTCACTTTGTTGATTCGCCCAAGAATGTTTGTCCCATTCATTGGTAGTTTCTTGACCAAACCAACGTGGGTGACTTTGCCTTGGCGTGGGGTGCAATCACCGTCAAGGTCAATGTATGTCACTAGCCGGTAGTCGCGTTCAGTGTTTGCCATTGTGTCGAACTCGCGGCCTTCACCGATGACGCTTTCGAACAGGATGAGTGAACCGTCGTGGTTCGCTGGCTTGAAATAGCCACCTTCAGTTGCCGTTGTTTCGGCTGGTTGGTTGAACATGCTTTCCCTCTCAGACTATGAGGTTGTTTAGTGGGTTTGTTAACGGGACACCGGGGCATCCTTTGGTCAACTCTTTAGCAGCTGGGTCGAACCAGTCACACCAGTTGCATGGCGCATCAGCAACGGTGAGCATTTGTAGCGCATTAACGCCATGCGTTTCAATAGTTTGGTCAATCAAATCGAACCTATCTAACGCCATGTGGGCAATGGTTGGGTCGAACGTGGTTTCCCATAGGACAGCATCAGCAAGTTCACGATTCCTAGGCAGGAACAGAATCGCTACTTTGTCGACTTTGTAGCCGGCTTGCTGCAAACCTAAACCATATAACTGCACTTGTACCGAATACTGGCGACTGATACGCCCGTTGCGTGCCTTTGATAGTGTGGCTTCGCCAACGAGCTTGAAGTCAATAACAGTACGGTGGGCGATGGAATACAGGTCAACTGTGCCGGGAATTTTGAAGTCACGATACTTGACCGATATTGGTTGCTCGGTGAGCCATTCGTCACTACCACTGAACACTGTTTCAAGATGCGTGTGGATAGCGGTGCCGATGGTTGCTGCCCAGCCTGGGGTCTTTGAGCGTTGACCTTTAATGCCGAGCAACTGGTAGCCAAGTTTGCGGTCACAGGTGACACCAATGCTTGAACAACCGACTTGTGTTTGTAGGGCTCGTGGCCGGTTTGCACCGTGTTGGTTGATGCGTTGCATGATGTCTGCGCGTAAACGATTCTCCCCGTTAGCAAACATTATTTTTCGCACCTTATGCATACGTAACGGTCACCTTTGACGGTCAACCGCATCTGCATTAGACAGTCGCCGCATAACACTTCACGCTCCATCAGGCTGCTCCTCAACAAGCGTAAATCGGATACTGATTGTTTCTTTGCGCCCTTGCTCATACACGTCAGGCATGTTTGTTTTCAACCATGTTTGATCGAACCGGCGTGACACTGTTTGCTTAAATGTGACAACTGGTTTGCCGTCAATGAATCCTTCATTATCGTCAGCCAACGCTTCAATGACGCGTTCTTTCAGCAGGTCGTAGCGTTCCTCTAGGGCGTTGATATTGGTTTTGATTTGCCGCATTTGTTCAATGATTTGTTCAATGTGTTTCAAATCTTTAGCCATGGGTTTGCCTCTCAATGAGTTGTGTGAAATCGTTTAGGGTCATTGCTACGATCCATTCGCCTTGTCGGGTTTCGCCGTAACCGTTTGGTCGCCATATAACCACTGGGGTCTGACATTCGATAGCGTTGGCTTTGGCTTGCCGTAATGCTGCCAACAGGTCGCCTTTGCTGGTGGCTTTGACTTCAATACTGAAACCATCAACACCAACAATGTCAGCACCGGGTAGAAACGCTTCAATGGCTTTAGCTTTGGGATAGCCGTGTGCGCGAAACCATTCAGCGATAACGCTTTGAGTTTTACGGCCACGCGCAACACGACTATTCGCCATCAGACTAAATCCACACTCACAGTTTCAGCCTTCGAACGGCGACCAACAGTTGAACCCGGCAAACGCAAACTCACACCCAGTTGCACCGCCTTATTACGCACCGTCGCCTCAGACCGATTCAACGCGGTTGCAATGGCTTTCGCACCGGCGCTCGCGTTCGCCCGAATGTAGGCGATGTCGTCATCAGTCCAACGGTTACGGCTGGCTTTCACTGTGGTTGTTTCTGTCATCATTGTTTCCTCTCGCTGGTTGTTATTTTGTTGGGCAGGTTTGACCCAATGCTTCACACGTATCCCGATAATCATCAAAAATAATGTTGTATTTGTTAGCAAAGTAAAGACCAACACCAATGACGGTTGACCAGAACACGATACGCACAACGGTACGCACAGCAATATAACGACGACGGCGCATGAGTTCATCATGTTGACCAACAATGGCGCGAATCTGCTCAGGCGACAAAGGCGCATCAGTACGCATCTTCGGAGTTGTCATCATCCTGTCCTCTCAAACAGTGCCAGTGGCCTCTCCCCTGACATAGCAAACAATACACGGTTATCTATCAATGTCTAGCCCTTGGGGGTATTTAGTTATTTTTGGGCGTGTCGCTGGCAAGTAAAGACCCCTATGGGAGACGTGAGAGGGCGTCTTCAACCATAGGGGCATTGCTAGTCTAGCGGCTGCCTACGCCAATGCAGGTATAGAAAACCGTTCAGGAGGACTTCCGGGTTGTCTTGACCTAACCCAAGCATTCGGTTACAGGTGTGGCATACAAGCCCACGACGGCACTTCTCGCACGATTTATTGACCGGGCAGCAGGAATGATCATGGTCGATAACTAGACGTGATTCAAGCCCACAAATGGCGCATAGACCATGCTGTGCTTCAACCAGCCTGACCCATTCAGCGCCCGAAAGTTTGTGATGCGAACGCAGATTCTTACACCTTGAGCAGCGGAACCGTTCCCCCGACGGATGCCAAACCTTCTGCCAACCACATTCACGGCAGATAGGCGGCTGCTCTTGGTTCACGGCAGAGGCACACCTTCAGCACTAATGCGTTTCTTAACACGCCACGCCTGAATCTGTTTAGCAGTCACGCCTGGGGCGATAGCGAAATGCATCTGGTCTTTACTGGTTAAGGCGTTGTAATCGCCACCCCAAATGATGAGTTTGTTGCATTGGGCGAGAATCAGGCGGACACGCAACACCTGCCACGGTTTCATGTGCCTTGTGCCAACCGGAAACTTATCCGACCGCAAATCAACAGCAGTACCCGAAGCATGGTCAGAAAGTTTGCCGTTGCCTTGTAACGCTTTACGATATTTGTAACCCCACACGGCTAACGGATCAGGGTCAAGGCTTTGAACCTTTGCATGGAACTGTGCGGAAACCCACAACAGAATCGGTGCAGCATCCGCAGCTACACGAACCTTACGAACCGACCCCGGAATCTTGAACGACTTCACACCAATAGTTTCTTGGTTTTCGCTTGCTGGCCAACCATTGATACTGGTTTCAGTCATTAGAACCAACCCCATATTGTCGAGTCAAGGGAGTCCACGCCAACGTGATAATGGCTAATGCTGCCGACGCGAACGGTCGAACATCAGCCGGAATCAATTCAACCTTCCCAGCAGCCCATGTCAATACAGCACCACCCAACAGAATCAACGCATGACGAACCTGCGGCGACAACCTATCCAACATCATCGACCCTTCTCATTATGGTTATTCAAATGCTCAATTAAACGCTGATCAACCTTAGTCAACCAGGATGAGTCTGCTCAGCAATGTAACGCTTCAACGGCGCGACAATGAACCAACGCCCCAAAGTGGTCACAATCGTTAAACCACCAACAGTGATAGCAATCCAATGCGCCAACGTTTGCGGCAACATCATGCACCAACCCATTCAACACCAAACGTAGACTGAGATATTGAAACATCAGTTGAAAAACTAACAATTTTGTAAACATACAATTCGACGTAATCATTAGCCGCTAATGATGTATATAGGTTCGGCATTATGAAAGATTGTTCATTTGTTGTATTGACTACGTTGAATGCGCCTTTAGCGCCAACCGAAATCAGTGAACCATTTTTATAGAACGCGCCAATCATTTGTCCAGCAGTTACAGATGCAGGAACAGAAATTGAACCCGTTAAACGATACTTTCCAGCGGCTTGAGCCGTGTAACGACTTTGTTGACTTGTTGTGCAATCAATTGATTGGTGCCAACAGATAACACATCATCAATCGCTCCAGGAACTGCGGCAACCTCCCGGTTCTCTTCAAGTGCATGCGCTGCAGTAATCAGTGCGCCACTCTGCGCAGCCGCCTGCACCACAATACATGCATCTGCAAGCCCTGCAATGATCCGATTACGGGCAGGAAATGTTCCTTTTGATGGCTCCATGTGCGGTGGAAATGGAGAAACAAGAGCCCCGCAAGATGAAATGAGCTTATTTCAACCAGTAAGTCCATACGGCACAGCAAAATTATTTGGATATTGGATTACAAAAAATTATCGAAATGCTTATAATATTTTTGCCTCGAATGGAATTTTGTTTAATCACGAGGGCATTTATAGA
>RGUK01000739.1 GCA_010027825.1 bacterium | reverse complement strand
GGCCTTAACGCAGCTGAAAAGTCAGTCGAGAAATTCGACAAGACGGTAAAGAAAACCGTCACATCATCCGGTCAGGCCACACTTGCACTTTCCAACTTGGGACGGGTGGCATCAGATGCTCCGTTCGGATTCATTGCCATCGCAAACAACATCGAGCCACTCATTCAGTCGTTCCAATCCCTCGGAAAGCAGTCAGGCGGGACTGGTGGCGCATTGAAGGCATTGGCCGGGTCCTTGGTTGGCCCTGGTGGTCTCTTGCTCGGTGTCAGTCTTGTGTCATCGGCAGTGACCGTGGCAGTGCAGAAATACGGCAGCCTTGGAAAAGCCATTGATGCACTTTTCGGAAATTATACCAAACTTGATGCGCAGGTCCTTAAAAGTGCAAAGTCCTACGATAAATTCAACGAAAGTCTGCGCACGACTCAGGATATTGCAGACCAGGAGGAAGCAGGGACAAGGGGGCAGATAGTTAGGGTTCAGGCATTGGCTGCCATCGTCGGCGATCAAACAAGGTCATATAATGAGCGCAACAGTGCATTGCGTTCACTGTCTGAAATCAACAAGACGTATTTCGGTGACTTGCGCATCGAGAACGGTCTTGTCGTAAATCTTGATCAGGCCGTACAGAATTACACAAAGTCAATCATTGACAGCGCAAGGGCCAAGGGCTTTGAATCCGAGATAGGAAAAACGGCCGTACAGCTAAGGGAACAGGAAAGATTGCTTGAGGCACTGCGCGTCAAGCGGGATGAAGTCACCAAGCAGCCATTCAAGATTGTCGGTGCGGCAGCCCTGCGGAGTAACGCAGGTGAAATACAGGCCGCAAACAATGCATACGAACAACAGCTTATTGTTGTCAAGAATCTGCGTACTGTACTGACTGACTTTGAAACGCAGTTAAAAACGTACACATCAGCCACTGTCAATCAACGCTTACAGACTGACGCAGCAGCAGAGTCCGCACGTTTGCAGGCCGAAGCAGAAAAGGCAGCTGACAAACAAAGGCAACGCAACATCCAAAGCGCAAAGGAAGCGCAGGAGGCCGAGGATAGGTTTAACAAGATTCTTGAAATACAGTGCAACTTTTGTTGGTGCGTTGCGAAGTTTGCGCTGTATTTCAAGAATCTTGTTTAACCTATCCTCGGCCTCCTGCGCTTCCTTTGCGCTTTGGATGTTGCGTTGCCTTTGTTT
>RGUK01000738.1 GCA_010027825.1 bacterium | reverse complement strand
CGCCAAAGCCTTGGCCTTGTGCTCTTCGGCCCGCTTCAACATCTCCCGGCAAATGACAATCGCCAGATCCAACCGAGTACGCACGGCCGCATACTGCTCCTTGATTAGGTTTTGCTTCGCACGCTCAAGGATTTCAAGGTGCCAGGTGAGGCGTTTTACGCTCATACAAAATTAAACTCCAAGTGATTGTGAAATGAATCTTTGGAGATTTTCCCAGCAGATATATTTGCTGCTATAGAATAGTGGCCAAGTTCGTAGGTAAGAATTGCGTGACAGTTTTTACAAACTACGTCGCACTTGTTTATTTCATTATTAAGCTTTTCAATGGAATAGCTGGAGCAGTTTGATATGTTAAATTTTTTGATTTCACCGTGCCTATGATGAAAATCTAACTGTGGTCCTTTAAGGTTTTTATTTCCACATTTTTGGCATCCCACGCTTTCTTTATATTTTGTTATATAGGCAATACGCTGTTTGTGTTTTTTACTGCAATATGACCGCCTATCTCTTGGAACCCAGCTCACCACTGCCCCATTCCCCAACGCATGCGGTTGGCTCGGGCCTCTCGCACACATTCGGCGTATTGTTCCGGCGTGTAGGTGCCGATGATGCGGGCATCAAAGAAAGCGATGAGTTGGAAAAGGGTCATTTAATTATCCTTTCCCATTGCTTCCCAATAAGCGGCTGCAAGCTGAGGATCTAACGCGTCGTCTGAATCATCTTTACGTGTTTCTATTTCGGCTTCGTCACGCGCCAGCTCATCTTCGATTTCTTCCTGGCCACAAGTGCAAATCTGCGAATCAATATGTATGACGCAATTTAAGCTATGCCTAGGATAAACATTCACTTTTTCTAATTGAATAATACATTCAGACAATAGACTCATTTTTTTATCCTTGTTTCTTGTTTGTTTAAGTATTTCTCCCATTCAATCCTTGCGGCCTCGGCTTCCGCATCTGTGGGAAACGGCCCAAACCCGCACTTGGGCCAGCCAGCGTGCATATAAAATCGTTCGCCCATCGGATAACCCGCATCTGTAAAAAGCCGGCGACCTATAATTTTTACTTTCACAACACCGCCTTCGGCAGCGGCCCTGCCAGCTTGTAAACGTACTTGGCCTTGTCGTACTCCAGCGGGTACCCAAAGAAGTCACGCAACAGGTCAATATCCCGCTGGATCGTTTTGTAGCTACA
>RGUK01000737.1 GCA_010027825.1 bacterium | reverse complement strand
CAATTGCCGCTCGCCCCGGCCGGCGATGCGCAGCGGCAGGGCGACATTTTCCAGCACATCGAGATGCGGCAGCAGGCGGAAATCCTGGAATACCACGCCAATGCGCCGGCGCAGCCCGGGCAATTCCTGCCGCCGCGCGGTGTGGATGGCGCGGCCCATCACATGGAGCTGCCCGGCGCTGGGCCGCACGGCCAGGTGCAACAGCTTGAGGAAGGAGGATTTCCCTGCACCCGATGGCCCCATCAGCCAGGTGAAGCTGCCCGCGGCGAGGTGGCAATCCACCCCATTGAGCGCCGGGGTGGCATTTGGGCGGTAGCGCAGGGTGATGTTGTCCAGCCTGACCATGCGCCCTTGTGCCAGTGCTGGCGGCGCTTCGCCAAGCCGGCTGTCGGCAATGGTTGCGCATTGCCCTGGCTTTCAGGCAAACAGCCTCAAATTCATCCCGAACGAGAAGTCCACCTTCACCCACAATAGCGGATTTCTCACTGTCTTCCACAACCTGATGGACTATCAGACCATACTCTCGAGCCATGTGGTGAGGCCTTGATTGCCGGCGACGTTGATTTCTTTCACGAACTGATGTTCTTTCTTATGATCGCGGCGAGCTTCCGGGCCTTCCTCGTCATGCCCTCCTTCTCCAACTTGGCGAGCATGAACAGTCTCTTCTCGTGCTTCCTCCTGCACCCCCGCACGATGCCCCCGGCCTGCTTGGCGCAGGCCTGAAGCATCCTCGCGCTGAGCCAGGTTTCAGCCTTGGATGTGACCGACTTGGGGACAGATACATTGCTGATTTCGCCACACAAGGCCGCGTTGGGTATAACTTGCTGCCCTGCGCGCCAGGCCGCTCAACGGCTTTCTATTACATGCACAACAACGGCATCCTGTAAGGCGCCCCTGCTTTCAACGCCACGCCTCCAAAACCTCTGCCCAAGCATGCATATGTCAAGCCTAGGTTTGATTCTTCAAAGCCCTCTCCGCTTGCAGGTATGATGAGAAGAAGTCAGGGATAGGGGTCAATGTTCTTCAGGAACTTGCCTATCCTCTTGTTCTTATCGGCGTCCGAAATAGAGACATGTTCGTCCGGAAGCATGTGCATCACGCGCTCCCAGTATCCCCAGTGGTCCTCATTCTTGGGATTCTGGATGACCATGTTCATCTTAAAGTATTGAATACATATTCACTTTTCGTTGAATTT
>RGUK01000736.1 GCA_010027825.1 bacterium | reverse complement strand
TGTGTCAACTTGAGTGAGAGGAACGGCAAAAATGCCTTGTATGTTGCCCGCCTGCACGGCTACCTTACTAGCAACAACCAGGTAATCCTTGTTTGTGCTCGTTTTCATTGTGCGCACCTTAGGCACGGAAACTACAACCTGTTCTATATTCCCGTGGTCAGCTTGATGAGAGCCCGCAACAATGAAATGGTAATCGTTATCGGTTATCATAGCCTCAGCAAATTTGGAATATACATTCTCCAGGACCGGGGTTATTAACCCTGTCCCATCGTCATTCAGTCGGACCGAGTGAACGCCAATTAAGGTACCTTGTCCGTTAGCAACATTTGCACCTTTGATGTCGAGTCCCATGTAAAGCCGTTTGAAATTTCCATCCCAGAAAAGGTCAACTTTATCGCTATTTGCAACTGCACTACCCACGGGATTGGCCGCGCCCTTCATAGCTATACCAGCATTTGCAGCGTCTGTACCTAAGTCAGCATTTGGTATTGCCGTGAAGTCGACAACGGCACCCTTTCTATTGTTATCCCACGCATCTCCGGGTTCAACAGGTTTTTGTAAGGCTCTCGTGTCACGCTGGGTAAGGGCAGGAACTTTATCCGCTGCCCCAAGAATAGCAATCCCCCGCCCCGCCGCTCCTGCGGTTTCCCATGTTGCCGCCGAAGGAGTGTTTGCTACAAATATGAAATCGCCCAGGGCGTTACCGTCATTATCCTTGAAGCCCGCGGCCGCAGCAATCGCCGCAATTTTTTCTGTGCTCTGACCAAGTGTAGGATTACCTAACCCTTCGTCTGCACCGGTGGCGTTCTTCTGATTGAGCTTCAACTGCGTCGCCCCATCCTTGGTCGCGTCAGTGATTAAGTAAACACGCTTGTTTTCTAAGTTACCACTATCAGCAGTTGGCACCACCGCAAGCCCTGATGAGCCGACGGCTGCAATGAGTTGGGAGCCGTTGCCTGTGATGAGCTCATTGACAGCTGCAGGCTTGCCATTGACGCTTGCATCAGGCGTGATTCCAACCATTTTCACGGCTGCTTTGCCCGCATCATCAGTAGTCAATTCAGCGCGGGTTATCAAATAAGGCTCATCCGCAGCATCAGCAGCGGCACCAGCATGCGACAAGTAGAGACGCGGCGTGGTTGCGTCTGGTACAAAGACCGCCTTTTCAAAGGTAAGATCATTAGTCGCGGCTGGTG
>RGUK01000735.1 GCA_010027825.1 bacterium | reverse complement strand
ACACCTGACAAATGGGTGTCTTTGGATTTTGGTCAGGTAGGAGGTAACATTATAGTGAACACTTTCTCTGGAAACGGAGCACAAAAAGACTTCGTTCTAAGTGTTGCGCCCGGGCCAAAAGAAAACACTCAAGTTTACATTGACGGGGTCTATCAACAAAAAGGAACCTACAGCATTAGCGGTGCAACGCTTAGCTTTACTACTGCGCCCCCCATGGCAACAAACAACGTAGAGGTGATAATCGGATCTACTCTGACGCTTGGAACTCCATCGGATAACAGCGTTAGAGCCTCAGCCATTATAGACGGAGCTGTGACAGCACCCAAGCTTGCTGATGGGGCTGTGACCACGGCAAAGGTGCTCGATGGATCTATCACGGCAGCAAAATTATCTGCCGGGGTTTTGGGAAGCAGCGCCGCTCCCGCGGGGGCTGTGATGGCCTACGCCGGAACGACAGCGCCTTCGGGCTGGCTCATGTGCGACGGAGGATCTTACTCTCAAGCAAGCTACCCAGCACTTGCTGCGGTGCTTGGGGTTTTGTCTGGAACCTTTAACGTCCCAGACCTAAGGGGCCAGTTTGTCAGGGGTCAAGACAACATGGGAACAGCAAAGGGAGCTGCGGGTATTGACGCGGGACGAACCCTGTTAAGCTCACAACTATCAGCTTCCGTGATGCCAGCGCACAGACACGCAATGGACGCGATTGTTGTTGGTGCTCCCGCCGCAGGAAACTGGGGCGGCTCTGGACAAGATTTTAGCGCCGCAAATGCAACCATTAAGGGCTTTTCTAGCACCACATGGGGAAGCGGTGCTCTTGGGTATTACAAAGCAAATAGAGCGGGCGTTGGACTAAGCACTGTTCACTGGACGCTGACCAGTAATGGTAACCAAAATGACGCCCCTAGAACCGTGGCTGGTAACGTGGATCCCGCTGCGGGTCCTGCAACGGGTCTAAGCGTGGCGACTGGAACCGAGACGCGCCCGGTTAACGTAGCGCTAAATTATATTATTAAAACGTGATGAAATGACTGTTGCATTTTTTCTGTCGAGTGACAAACTTATGTAATGGCACAATCTGAAATGCAATTTTTCCTAAACATAGCTTTTGCTATTGCTGGCACCTTGTCGGGCTGGATTGTTCACACTGTTTGGGACGCACAAAAGATGCTTCGAGAGGATTTACAAGAAATAGAAAAATC
>RGUK01000734.1 GCA_010027825.1 bacterium | reverse complement strand
GGGCACCTGCAAGCTGGCGCTGCTCGTCCCTGAGCTGCTCAATCTGCGCTGTGACATCAGCTGCACTGGAGGTGTAAGCCTGCCTGCGTGCATTGGTGTCAACCCGCTCGCGGCTAGCGTACCTGGCCCACTCGGGCAGCAGGAACACAGGGTGGCGGTAGGCAGGGAAGTTGGGGAACTGGGGCTGCAGCTCCACAGCATCCTCCAGGAACACCTTGCGGGCATACCTGGTGGGGTTCCAGGTCCCACACAAGGTGGGTCACACACGATGGGGCACAAGATGGTCAGTAAAAAGAACTGACAGTGCAAGTGAAAATAAACAGCAGCAATCAGAAAGTGAAATGGCAGTACAATCAGCAAGTGAAATGGCAGTAAGAAGCTGACTGACACTGCCGCAAACAAGATAACAGGCAGCTGACCTTGACACTGTCATTTTTTTGATGAAACCTTTTAAGAAAAAGTTTTACCTGAGCACTTTGCAGACTTCGTAGGCAGAGTCGTCGCCGCTGCCCTGTGGGTACCGCCCTCGCACGTACTCAGCCAACGAGGTCACCTCGTCGAGCCCAGGGAACACCCGGTCCAGCAGCGTCTTGGGAATGCTGCTCTCCGGGGATTCCCACCAGCAGTAGAACTTGTCCTTGCCATCCCACTCAGCTGAGTCAATCATTGTCTCCAGCTTAAAACTGCTGCCCTCGTATCTTTCCATGGCCGAGTTGTCGCTCCACCGTCCAAACAGCTTCACGGACAGCGATGCTGACCCACCCTCGAGCAGCTTCCTGGTCACCGTGTGCCTGTAGCCATGGGTGACATTGCTCTTGCCCATCACACCAGCTGCAACACAGTGAACCAGTTGTTTGGTTAGGTGTTGGGCAGGTGTTAGGCAGGTGCTGCACAGTTGCACAGTAAACAAGTATCCTATTACCTGCTTTGCGCACACGGTGGATGTCTGTGATGTGGGTGGAGCTGCTGACCTCCTTTTGGGTGTTCTCGCCCCAGATGAGGTACATGTTCCTCCACCTGGGCCTGTACTCTTCCGGCCCATACTTGATCAGCTTCAGCAGGTCAGCCTTCATTGTGGCCAGGAAGTTGACGCTCAGGTCATTGGTCCACACCAAGTACCTGCACAGTGCCCCCACTGCACATGCCTTCCTGTTCAGCCCCCTCAGCCAGCCCACAAGGTTCTCCTGCACACACGACGG
>RGUK01000733.1 GCA_010027825.1 bacterium | reverse complement strand
TGTTGTTTCCGTTTCCATCACGGAGGCAGGATCCGGATACGTCACCAAGCCAGCCGCCAGCCTTTTCCGTCCTGCGAAAAGCGTTGTTCAGGTTATGCCCAGCCGTTTGCTCGGTTTGGTAAACAACCGTCAAAGGTTTTACTGGCATAATCCGCTTCCAAATCTCACCTCCGTGACCGTTCTGTTTGCGGACGTTGAAAGCACGGGCACTCCGCCCACGCACTCAAAGCCTGTTGCCAAACTTGACTACGTGACGACCGACTCAACCGGACTGCCGGTCTGGGAGGTCAACCTTGTTTCAGGCGGTTACGGGTACACCAGCGCCCCGGCTGTTTCCGCCTCGGCCTTTCAGGTTTCCTCCAGAAAAAGAACCACCTCCGCGTCGGTCAACGGGGATTCTGTGGATGTTTCGGTTTCCTACGACAACAATGCCTCCATTCTTGCCGAGGATGGATGCTTTATCCCGACGATGGATCCCTATCATGCTGCGCTTGCTTACAATGACACCATCGATGGCGTTGCCGGCACCTATTCCATTCCTGCCGGATTTGAGCTGAGGAGCGGATCGTATCTGATTGAGCAACTTCCAAATACCTCCGTAGGGACGGCTCCCTGCATCATTTCGCCAAGGGAGAGGGGACGGCTGGGGCGCGGCTATATTCAGACGTGGTCAAAACAGTTTTCAACAAGTGAAATTACCGAACAACAATTTTTAAATCTCGCGGGAAGGAGTTTCATTTGCGCGGTAATTCCCGATTCAGAGTCACTTGGGACGCTCGGCGCGTCTGGCGCATTGGAGCAGCCCCCCGAGCGGTACGCACTTGTCAGGATTTCCTTCCCAACTTATCCGTCTGGGCTTCCGTCTTATTATGTCGGGCAATCCTACACCCTTGAGAGGGATGTCAGTCAAAACCGATATTTTGATCAGACCTACAAGGTGGGCCTGATTCCCAATGCCCCGAACCCGGTCAAATATGCGCCCGGAGGCGGATTCTGGGAGCCGACCATTGAGTTTTTGGATTATGGAAAGGGATACAAGTCTGCCTCCGCGCTAAACAGCCAAGTGGGCCGGTGGGGCTACAAATTGCGGGTCCTTTCCGGCCTGCAGATTAACTATGTGATTGATGCCTCGCCGGTCACCCGATCGGTCACCGCCACCACCGTGGGCAATGGGGATCTGGGCAGCCTCCTGCCCACCT
>RGUK01000732.1 GCA_010027825.1 bacterium | reverse complement strand
GAGAACTCAGACTTACCCATACGGGGGGCGATATTGATAATCACCCGCTTTTTCTTACCCGCGATTACATCACTGAATATCTTTGCCAGCTTTCTATGGTGCGGGCCTTCTTTAAACCCCGGATATATTTCTTTGGCAAAGCCAAGCATGCTAGTTTGAGATTGGTTGAGCTTGTATCTGCGCTCTTTCTCTTCCAAATCTTCAAGAAGCTCCGCTTTTTCTTCCGGAGACATCATGGGTAGGGCCGCTTGTATGGCGGCAAGCTCAGCATCGCTGAGGAACTTCATTCTTCATCCTCGTCTTCGACGGGTTTTTCTTCTTTTGGCGTGATGTCGATAACATCACCGACGCCATACTTGCTGAGTTTTTCTTTAATCCGCTGGTCGAGTTCCTCGTCCTTCAGTTCCGTCTTCTTAATCTCAACCCGCTCAGTAAAAAGCGCGACCTCGGTAACCTTGCCGAGCAATTCCAAAGCCTTGAGTCTTACTTTTGCGTCTGGGTGTTGCGTTTCTTCCAGCAACTGGGTTACTGCGTACCCACGAATCTCTTTAGCCTGCTCCACAAACTGCCAATCGTACGCAGTAAGCATGGCGACTTGCTTCTGAACAGCCGCCGGTGTCTTGAGATTGAGTAGTTTGTCCTTCTGCTGTGCAGGAGGTAGAGATAAAACGCTGCTGAACGCATCGCGGACGGCCTGCTCTTCGGCTTTGGACACAATTTCTTCGTCATCTACGCACCCCATTTCTTTTAACCATGCCGCAGTAGCCGCTTGCGCGTCGATTATTTCATGTGGCTCTGCGTTTTTAATCGGCGTAATGGGTACATCGCCCGAAATTATTGGCGGTGTATAGGCGGATTCTTCCAGAAGATGGTCAAACAGTTTCATGTTTTGTTACGCGCTTGATAAGCGATGGGTTTGGTTATATTATATTCCCGTGTTCGGCGCAAGCGTCGGTCACTCACTCTCCGTATCCTCCTTAATCCCCGACGCGTTCGGGGATTTTTTTTCTTCGTAGTGGTGTATGCGGTGGCAGTTGGCGCAGAGGACTATGCACTTCTCCTTTACCTCCTTGTACGCCAGTGCGTAGCGGCGGTTCTTTATCAGCTCGTTCACATGCTTCTTGTCGGGGTCGTCGCTGTTGACATGGTGGAAGTCGATGATGGCGGGATGGGAGGCGTTGCAGTGTGCGCAGGCTAGG
>RGUK01000731.1 GCA_010027825.1 bacterium | reverse complement strand
TTCCTTGTTTACGAAGTCATCAATTTCAGCGTCTTGTTCCGGCGTGTAGTCTGGAAGTGTGGATGCGTACTGCTTGGTTTCCGCCCCCCATTGGCGAGCCAGGTCAACCTGCTCTGGGTAGGTGAGACTTTTGTAATCCTCGGAAGCCTTGATCTCGCTCCACGCCGGAGGCTCTTCTGGTTTGGGTACTGGCTCTGGCTCTACTGGCATACCTGCCAGTTGCCTGATGCGATTGGCTGAAGATAGCTCTAGGGCTTCAGCCATGTTATCTGCCTAATCTTGATTTGATCCAGCTTTGGGCTTTTGGTTCTTCGGATTGCCCGAAGAAATTATTTAATTGATCCTTAATTGCCTTCGGAGTTCTTGGATCTCTCCACATTCTTTCAGCTTGTTCATTGCTATACGATATTGTGCTTAATCCATCTGCGCCAGTCAGCACAACCTTCCCGCCAGTGGATGCCTTTACAAGTTCCTTGCGAACATCTTGGCTTGCCATTCGAATTGCTGTGTCTCGGTCAAATCCTTCTGCTTCATAGGTTGCCGCAACTTGTGGGACTTGATTTCTGTAAATCTGACCATAAATGTCTGCGCTGGTTTTGCCAGCTTGACCAGCCAACACTGTTTGCTTTACTCCGCCGAGATCAACATTTGCAGTAGGCAGCAAAGATTTCTCGCCAGCAAGGTAGTTTTTTGCGGCATCAACTCTTGCCTGCCTTGCTCTGGCTTCAACATCAAGTTGCCCCTGCATTTTTGTTGCCTCCAGTATGCTTGGTCCACCCTTGGCAGTCATCCTCGCGCCAATTTCCTCGCCAATCCAATCGGAGTTGACATTTCCTCCTCTTCTTTTCCTTTTGCTACGCGTTGCCGAAGTTCCTCCAACCTGAGAGCATCCTCCTCAGCCTTCATTGCCTTTGCCTGCTTATAGGCATCGCTCTCAAATAGCGTTAATGGTCCGTATGATACTCTGTCCATAAATTATCCTTATCCAAATTTAAGCGGGCTAAGAAGGCTGCCAATCCCGCCAGCAATCTGTGCAAAATTCTGCGCCCCACTCGGCTGCCTAGAAATCGCACCCACCTGCGCGCCGTAGGTGTTAGCCAAGTAATTAGCCTGCGATCCGTAAAGGTTCGTAAACGCATTTTGCAATGCAACAGGAATCTCTGGGCTTGTTGTCTGATAGAAGTTAGCCGCCGTGGAAGG
>RGUK01000730.1 GCA_010027825.1 bacterium | reverse complement strand
ATTCCTGAGTTGACAGGCGTTCGTGCTAGCACGGCTGCTGTAGCGCTTAACACTACGGGTGCGGCTACCAATGCTGCAATGATCGGCGCGATTCTGGATGGCGTTATCACATCGACGACTGCTGCTGCTGTTTCTTTGGTTCTGCCCACGGGCGCAACCCTTGACGCAGCGCTTCAGCTCAACGTGGGTGATGCAATCCAGTGGAGCGTCGTGAATACAGGTGCAACTAACGCTGCGACTGTAAGCTCGGCAGGCTCTGGCAATACGCTTGTTGGTGCTGGTGGAGTTGCTGCAACCACATCGGGTTCATTTGTGACTATCAAAACCGCTGCGGCGACATTCTTTACTTACAGGATGTAAACCATGCCCATGAAAAAAGGCTACAGTGAAAAGACCATCGGGAAGAATATTTCGATGGAAATGAAGCGCGGCAAGCCACAAAAGCAGGCTGTGGCAATGGCGTTGTCTTCAGCTCGTGAGTCTGCCATGAAAGCCGGAAAGCCTTCCAAGGCTCCGGCCAAGAAAAAGATGTAATGAGCGAGGCTGTAAAGACCAAGCCCAGACTTTGGGAGGCTGCTAAGAAACAAGCCGTCTCAAAGCTGGGCGGTCACTCAGCCAGGGCAATGCAGTTAGCGGTAAAGATTTACAAAGAAAAAGGCGGTGGGTACAAAGGCGAGAAATCGCCTTCCAACGCTTTATCGCAGTGGACAAAACAGGATTGGCGCACCAAGTCCGGCAAGCCAAGCAAAGAAACCGGCGAGCGTTACCTGCCAGCCAAAGCGATCCAAGCACTAAGTCCAGCAGAATATGCGGCGACCAGCAGGGCCAAGCGAGCGGGTGGCGGCGTAGGCAAAACAGTGAAGCAGCCTGCTAAGATTGCAAAGAAAGTAGCGAGATACACATGATCTTTCCGATGCACGTTTTTAAGTCGCCTGGCGAGTATATCGAGCACAAGAACGTCAAATCGTGGGGGCTGAAGTCCGTTTATGACGAGGCCGAACTCGATCAGGCGCTTGCAAATGGATGGTTTCTTACAAAGGCCGAAGCGCTCAATCCGAACAAGATTCCAGCAGACAATGCACCACCGACTCGTCAAGAACTTGAGGAAAAAGCAAACTCGCTTAAAATCAAGTTCGATGGCAGAACATCTGATAAGAGGTTGCTGCAAATGATTAGCGAGGAGCTGGGGCATGGCGTGGA
>RGUK01000074.1 GCA_010027825.1 bacterium | reverse complement strand
AACGCACGCATAAACCGGGTAGGCTGATGGCTACGAAGTTCAAAATGGAATGGACGAACGTGCAGGGAGATCTGTGCGTGTTGAATTTCATAGTTGACGATGACTATTGGAGCGATGCGCCCGTCACCATTTACGGAGGCCCTAGGCCATTCGTCCTGTCCGAGTTTAACCAGGATAATGACATTTTCAAACCTATCAGGCCGCAACAGGCAACTATTGAAATACTGGCAAGCATCAATGGTGTTGATTTAGAGGACTTTATTATTGAGGACGATGACAGGCAGATGATTGTGCGTTTCGACTTTGGATCCTACACTGGCTATTGGTACGGCATCATCAGCCAGGAGGACATGCAGGAATTGTGGATTGCACAAAACCACATACTTACCCTGCGTGCTGATGAAGGCTTTGGCACGATGAAGACCATACCATTGCAGGACGGCACAGGTCAAATCCTCGCGGGGACATACACACCTTTCGCACTCATACAATACGCATCGACCGAGACAGTACAAACATTTTTTAACTGTTATGTTTTTTCCGGCCTGTTCCATGACAGCATGACCACAGGCAACACACAGACTGGTATTGACCAATGTACTATTGACGCACGGACATTTGAGACCTCACCCGGAGTGTTTGAGGATAGTTATACCGTTTTAGAAAAAATAAACAGTGCGTTCAATCAAACCATCTTTCAATGGCAGGGCCAATGGGTAATTCTGCGCATAGAAGAATTGTTTGTTGACAAGACAACCAATATCCGTGGCTTTCAAAACAATAAGCCGACAGGTGGAAGCCGTGGAACAATCAATACAAGGTACACGATTAAAGTAGGCGTGAACGAGGATGTAAAGCCTGTCATGCCTGAAATGATTAAAACCCTTAATAAACCATCGAAGCAAACCACAGTAAGTTGGGATTGGGATGAAAAGGCGCAGATTGTCTGCAATGAAAAATTCAAGTATGGGACATTTGTAGAGACAACCGGTACGCCACCGAATGAGACATGGAAATACACGGTTGACAATTGGACATTACAAAAGGGGAACAATCCGGGGAATACAACAGCCGCAAGCGAGACTTTCCAAAGGCACGTTGTCTACAATGCCAATGGTGTTGATGATGAATACATCATTATCGGTAAGAATGCGACACAGAATGTTTGGGCAAGATCTTGCGATGTATATGTGAAAAAGGACGATGAAATGAATTTCACGTTGCAATGGTCATTAAAATCCAATGCAACTGTGACAGTTTCGCGTGCCATCGGTTATGTCCTTTTGTATGGCGCAGATGGCACATACTATACGCTCGATGAAGACGGCGTATTTTATCAGTCCAATGCCACGTGGACAACAAACGTCAAGTTGCTGAATGTATCTTTCATAAATGGTGAAGGTGCCGACTGGAAGGATTTCGACATTACAGCCAACATACCCAAAAGCGGTTACCTGCAAATCCTTTTGCTATCAGATACCACTTCAGAAAAGTCAGCCATTTATTACAGGAACCTGAACGTATCAATTCAGCCAGCCATCAACAAATTCAGGAGGCAGAAAATTGCCGGGGATTTCAACAGGTACACGATTGACAAAACCATCAAGAAAAATAGCGACACCAAAATATACCTTGATGATAGCTTTAGCCCGAACTTCAAAGGGGCAATCTTTGAAGCTGATGGATTGACATTAACAGACAATAATTGGTTCAGGCGCAGATATAGCAGCGAGCGGTATAGGTTCAAAAGGCAAAATGCCATCGCTAATTGGTGGATAAACCGGCAGCACCGGATGCGGCTTGAATGCAATTTCTTCGGGTTGAAATGGGATAGGTCTGGCACTAAATTCCCGATCGGTCTTATCAATACGATTAACTTTGTGGACGATGCACCGGACAAGACTTTTGCCATCGTCAACCTAAAAGAAATTGACTTCATGTCCTGCGTCTGGTCGGCAAACCTGTTGGAAGTATGGGATGAAGATACCGACACGACAGTGGAGCCGGGGGCGACTGATGTACATCTAAACGACTATTATTACGAATAATGGCAGACGCAGTAAGAGGTGACGGGGTGGTATTTTACGCAAAGCTAGGCACGACCTATTACCCTTTCGCGTGCGCCAAGGACGTGACCATTACACATACAACCGACAAGATAGAACTGGCACCGTACACAAGCGGCAAATGGAGGTCCTACATCTACGGACGGACCACGGGCAACATATCGAGCAACGGAGTGATCAAGGTAGTGCCTGACACGGGCAAGAATGGCATTTTCGACCTGCTTGACTCGATGAAAGAACACTTTATCATCCTGACCAAGTACAGCATCACCGACCCGCAGGGGAACAGCAAGACATATGAGGTACCTTGTCTGATTGATGAAATAACAATGTCGGCCACCATCGGGCAGACTGCCACATGGTCATTCACGCTGACCATGAATGGTGATCCTTCGTTCGACCAGGTCGTGGTCAACACTCCTCTTACGGATGTTGACAGTTGGGCATACACGGCCACCGGTGGCGAAACGACCATCAGTGACAGCAGCATCCTTGGGGTTGACGTCCTTGACGTGCGCAGGAACGGCATAGGCTTAGAGGTTATCACGGCAGGCACACCCACAGGTTCGCAGGTGAAATATACAAGCGGCAGCGGGTCTCTTGAGTTTGGTATGGCACTAGGGGCCGGGGAGTGGATTGTGACTATTTACGTTGACTGATGTACGGAGCAAGGACATATAACATCGTCGCAGTACAACCATACATTGATGTGGTTGGCCTGATTGCAGGTAACATCATAATGATTGACCGCAATGGCATAGGCATTAAGCACAGCACGGCCTTTGGCGGAACGCAGACGGTCAATGTGTACACCTATGAATGGTACGGCATACGTCTTGGGTCCCTGTCATCTGGGAACTATCTGATCACCATATCCAACACGCTGACAGGCGGCAATCGTGAAATCCTGTACGAATTCGGCCCGACACCTGTGGCTGGAACCACTTACAGCGTCTATTACGGGTCCACCATTGCCAAGTATAGGGTAGTGACAGGTAACACCACCACCAACGTACGCAACGGCCTAAAAGCGGCCATAGACGCAGCCACATGGGGGACGACCGTCACCACCACATCCGTATCGACCAACAGGCTGCGGGTTAACATCACCGGTTCCACGGTCAACCTGGTCACTCAGCTCGGCACGGAGAAGTACAAAAAAGGAAGGTACACAACAATAAGTGGCATTAATTACATAATTATCGAGCAGGAGGCAGCCACGGCATACCCTACTTTGCCATCAGTGGCGGCATCTTATGCTTTCACGGCACTGACACCCATCACGGGTACAGTGCAATCGTATCTATCCGAACCCCTCACGGCATCAACCTATATCGACAGCCTGACCACCACCACGAGCATCACCGGCATCCCAGTGGTCGGGTCCGTCACGGCCGGTGAATGTGTGGTTGACGAGACGGCACAGCGGATTTGGTTTGATGCAGATCTAAACTTTGGAGAAATCATTAAAGTGTTCCAAAAATGAGATATAAACTACTTGCTGCATTGGTATTCATTTCCTGCGGACTGCAGGCACAACAGGTCAACCCGGTGCCTGACTATGTTTTTCAAAACAGAATGTCTGTTGGCCGCACCACTGTCACCGATACCCTTGCCTATTTCAGCATGGGTCCACGATATGGCGCCACAAGAGGTTTTATGCCTCCGATGGTGGTTGATACGGCATTGATTACTGGTGGGACCAAACGAAATGGCTTGACCATTTTTAGCATACAGAAAAACAAGTATATGTATTGGGACTCCGTGAGGGTCCAATGGTCAGACTTTGCCGGATCAAGCGGCGCATATATTTTTGCTTCTGATACGGCATCTATGCTATCTCCTTATCTCCGCGCAGCCGGATATGGCGTAACAAAGAGCGGGCAGACAATCTCGGTAGACACGGCAGCAATGGCTACCCGTGCAAGGGTACAGAAAGGCATCGACTCATTGGGTGCTGTAAAGGGTCCCGGAACGGTCACATCGGTCAGCGCAGGCACGGGCATGTCATTCACGACGATTACATCCACCGGGTCAGTTGCAGCAGATACGACGGTCTTGTCAACGAGGGCATGGAGACGTAAGGGCTTGGACTCTTTGGCTGCATTGGAGCTATCCATTTCCGATACATCGAACATGCTGTCTCAATACATTCGAGCGGCTGGCTTCGGATTGACGAAAAGCGGTCAGTCACTTCTTGTCGATAGTGCGACTATGGCTACACGGGCACGAGTGCAAAAAGGAATTGACAGCGTGGCAGGCCTTGCACGGGTGACAGGTAGCGGGTCGACCAACTATGTGCCGAAGTTTACAGGCAGCACGGCTTTGGGAAACAGTCAAATATTTGATAATGGTACAAACGTAGGCATCGGAACGGCGAGTCCACAATCTACTTTAGAAATAGGTGGAGCATCTTCAACGGTTGCAAGAGTATCGACGCAGGGTGGAACATCATTATATCGTGGATATGTAATAGGTAACACAACGACAGATGCACTCGAATATGGCTCTTTCAAGATGGAACTAGGTGGAGGTGAATTGAGGATTGCGTCAGGATTTTCAGGATGGGGAGGTTTACAAACTTTCTACACGAATGGGAGTGAGCGAATGCGAATAAAGACAGACGGGGAGCTTTTGTTGAATACGAATGTCGATGCTGGGGCATACGCTCTCCAAGTCGCAGGCTCAATCTACAACACCACGGGCGCGGTATTCGCTGCGTCGAGTGGGAATGTGGGAATAGGAACGACGAGTACAAGTGGAACGAAATTGCGTGTTTTGGGTTCGGATGCAGATTTCAGGATAATCGATGGATATGCTTCTTCTACTCCATCTGCAACAATAATTAGTCAAACAGGTAAAGCAATATCAATAACGGCTGGACTTAATGGGACAGCTTTATTTATTGATACAACAAGCTATTTTAGTATCACCAAAGCACCGAAAACGGATTTTACAGGTAACAACATTGGTGTATCTGGTACAGAATTATTAAGGATTTTATCAAGCGGGAATATGGGATTAGGTACATCATCCCCATCCGAACGCCTCCACGTATCCGGTCGCGCCCGTATCACGACCATTGATTCTTCCTCGTCTCCCATGAACATGCTTTGGGCAGACGCGAACGGTGTCATACAAAAGACGGCTGTGCCGAGCGGAGGCGTTAGCGGTAGTGGCACGACGAATTACGTTGCGAAGTTCACCGGGAGTACGGCGGTGGGGAACTCGCAGATATTTGACAATGGAACGAATGTTGGGATTGGTACTACAAGTCCAAGTTTGAAATTAGATATAGTCGGAACAAGTGACATTAACATGTCTATACAGACAACAAGTAGTGGTGTTAATGCAAATGCTGGCATAAGATTACAAACAGCAACAGAAGGTTTTTATACTATTCAAACCGGGAATGCTGTATCTGGTGGTCTAAGAATTTATGATGCTGTTGCTAATGCAGAAAGATTACGCATAAATTCATCCGGCGAACTCCTCATCGGCACCACAACCGACGCTGGCGCGTATGCGTTGCAGGTAGCAGGGTCCATCTATAACACGACCGGGGCTGTGCTGGCGGCGAGTAGTGGGAATGTGGGAATAGGAACTACATCACCCGCACAAAAATTAGACGTTAATGGTAATGCAATAGTAAGCGGCTTTGGTTCTTTTGGTAGGTCAGTGGATGGAACTTATAGGCTTGTAGTACGCGGACAAGGTACCACCTCGGCAAGTTATGGTCTTGGTGTTCAAGACCCAAATGGGGTAAATCTTTTCGTAGTTAGAGATGATGGCAATGTCGGCATCGGAACTGCATCACCTTCCGAACGCCTCCACGTCTCCGGTCGCGCCCGTATCACGACCATCGACTCCTCCTCATCTCCGATGAACATGTTGTGGGCAGACGCGAACGGGGTCATACAAAAGACGGCTGTACCGAGCGGGGGCGTTAGCGGTAGTGGCACGACGAATTACGTTGCGAAGTTCACCGGGAGTACGGCGGTGGGGAATAGCGTTATTTATGAAAGTTCTTCAAAGATTGGTATTGGCACAACAAATCCATCTACATTTTTGCATGTCAAAGGAGCGAATGGAGCACAAATAGACCTTGATAATGCAGGTGAGCAATATAGTGGTATAAATATTTCAAATAATGGTTCCAGAAAAGCATTCATTCAACATAATAATACTGCCAATGCATTATATATCGGTTCGGACGCCAACGATATTGATTTTTATACTAACGGAAGTCCTCGGATGCGAGTTAGTTCTGCCGGAAATATCGGCCTTGGTACATCAAGCCCATCATATCGATTGGATATAAGTGGCGAATTAAGAAGTACATCAAATACCTATTTAGCTACAAATTCATCTGAAGTTTATGTAGGCACAACCTCTGACGCTGGAGCATACGGTCTCCAAGTAGTCAACAACGCCTACGTCTCTGGTAAATTGGATGTTTCAAGCAATACTACAAATGGCTTAACGGTAACACGTTCAGGAACATCAGCGAGTGCTTTGACGGTAGGCAATGCTGGTTCTACTGCGTACCTTATGTCGGAATCAAGTATAGCAGGAGTGACCGTAACAGGCTCTCTTGGGTATGCTGCTCTTGTCGGTAATGCAGCGAATGAGGAATTGCAATTCTTTACCAACAACACGGTAAGGGCAACGTTTGTTGCTGATGGAGATTTTCTTATCAATAGCGTAAGTGACCAAGGAAGTTATAAAGTGCAACTTAATGGAAATATGTATGTTTATGGAGCATCTGGCAACTCTATCACAATGGACTCTACTGAAATATATATGACTAATGTAAAAAACAGAAGTTCATTGAATGTTGCATCATTTAGCAACACGGGAAGTAATGCGAATGCCGCACTAAATATTAGCGGTACATGGAATACAACAGGAAACATAAATCTGATAAACTCGGACATAACGAATACGGCATCTGGA
>RGUK01000729.1 GCA_010027825.1 bacterium | reverse complement strand
CACCACCTTGACTGTTTCTACTTCTTTTTCATCGTGTCGATCAAGGCTGACCTGCACATCCTGCGTGCTAACAATCACTGTAGGCTTGCGATAGCCATTTGGGTATTTTTTAGTAACCAATTTGTGGTCGCCAGCAGTGTATACGCATACGATGCGTCCATCGCCAGATTCTTTGGCGCGTTCTTTTTTAATGGTCTGTAAGGATTTGGATATCAAGGTTTGCTGACTAGCAGCATCTTTTTCGATCTTGGCGCTGATTGAAGCGACCGTTCCCAGAACAAGGATCGAAGCAAATAAACTTTTGGTAAAAACCATACGTTTCATAGCATTTCTCCGTTGAAGGTTAGTCTCAAAACTAAGTACGGGGGGCGCCATTTTTCTATTTGTCACAAATGGGCTACCCGACTGTCCGCTCTAAAGTGAAGAGGCTGTAACATCAGCCTGCAATCCGCGGATACTTTAAAAGAAATATGCGTAAAAACCTCTCTTTTACGCTCGTCTTGAGGTGTTAACACCTGGAAGCTCCTACACCTTACCCGAAAGGGAAACGGGTGTCAAATTCGCCCCACTAACCACCGGTCAAGCCCCTGTAAATCAGCGTGTAGAGAGACATTACCAGAAAAAAATGGCGAAAACAACGATTCAACCGGTCGTGCGTCGGTGCCAAGCTCGCAAACAAAGACAGGCAGCCCGCGCTTGGCAAGAATGCCTTGAGTATCTAGCCAACTTACCAAGCCCTTGGCCAAGGCGCGATAGAGCGCCAAGCCGTGTTCTGAAGCCACCAAGGCGCGCTTGTCTTCCCAGGCCGCTACCTCGGGAGCCAGCGAGGCGAATTCGTCTTGAGTGATGTAGGGCGGGTTGCTGACGACAAGGTCGAAACGCGCGGGGGCGAGGCTGAGCGTAGCGCTCGCAACATCCCCCACCACAAACTCACCGTTCGACACGCCGTTAGCACGTGCATTTTCCTGCGCCAACGCAATCGCCTCGGAAGCAATATCGACTCCCACCACCCTGGCGCGCGGGAAGGCCTGCGCAAGCGCCAGCGCTATACAGCCACTGCCGGTGCACAAATCCAGTATGCGCAGCGGTTCGTGCCGCACGGGCTGAAGCTGGTTTATGAGCCAAGCAACCCATTCTTCCGTTTCAGGCCGGGGGATCAGGGTCGGCGGACGCACGGCAATGGTTAAATCCAAAAAGGGC
>RGUK01000728.1 GCA_010027825.1 bacterium | reverse complement strand
TAATGTCTTTATAGTATATGATGTTGATTGGCCGAGTTTGGTGCGATTCTGACACCATAACTAAGTTTGTTGAGTGAGTTTTGCAGTCTTCTACCGCACTAACCACTGCGTTCCATACGAACCCATGAAGCCAGATGCATACTGTTATAGCATACTATCTATGGGTGACGTGCCGACCGCAAGTGTTACGAAGTGGTGATACCACTAATCAAATGTCAAACGAGCTCTGTGCGCCTGCGCTTGCTGACGCACCGGTGGTGGTAGGGTCATCGTCATCGTCGGTGTTGTCCTCCTTGGAACGATGTAGAGCTTCGTCGTATTCTGCTTCACGCATCTTCGCACGTGCCACGGCGCTGGTCAGGCTAAGCTTCGCACGCTCACGATCGGCAAGGTGGTCCACCAAGCGCTGTACTGCTTGGATGCGCGTTGCCACACTATGATCGTCGTCTCTAGACACAAGCTCCTTGATGGAATCAGTACTCCACTCCCAGCTGAACTTCTTGCGTAGTGATTCGGCAGCGAGATGTGTCATGTGCGTCACCTTCGCAAGCTCACCTCTGGAGGCCTTGATATCTCGCTTCGCCCGATCCCACGCAGTTAGCGCACTGCGTAGAGCCTGCGTGCTTGGGGTGGCAGCCGCGCGCACTTTCCGAGGCTTCTTGCGAGTGGAGCTACCGTCTTCTTCATCAGCAGCTTCATCAGCCCCCGCATCGTCACCCTCCTCGTCGTCCTGCACACACCATCAGTGCACGTATTAGAGGCGTGTTATGTTGTCATCTCGCAACCCAACTTACCGCTTCCCGTGTTGATGCGGACGCGTCCTCATCCTCGCCATCGTCATCGGCACTGGCGGTGGCGGTGACGCCAGTGACCGCACTTCGTCGCGGTTTCTTCACAGCTACGCTCGGCGCGAGCTCCTCCTCGGGAGAACGCATCATCTCTAAGTCATCGTCCACATCGTCGTCGTTGTGCAGTGCCGGAGCGCTTGTGGCACTCGCGGCTCGTATGCGATGACGAGCAACATTGGCGCTCGCACGCGCTTGTTTGCGCGACGACGCGGTACCGCCAACAGTGCTTTTCACCGCAACAGGTGAGGACTGCGCCATCGTGATGGTGTGCGCACCGATCCGAGAAGCAAGAGTAGGTTAAACACTGTTTCCTCACTGAGGAAGAAGTGTTTAAAAGTGTAGATTTGTTGGT
>RGUK01000727.1 GCA_010027825.1 bacterium | reverse complement strand
CACTCGTATGAAAATGACTCATTTAATCCAGTAAACAACAAGAGCCGATTCGTCATTCTTGATCTGAAGGGCAACAAAAAGTGGACTTGGAATGCCTACTCCTTTGGGGTGGCAGAATTTTATGTCGAGCCTTCTCCTTCAGGCTCTTTTTGGGTCAGAGGAATTCGTGACCCAGACCCAATAGGAAAACTTTTTATTTACGACAAAAAAGGGAAAACATGGTTGGAATCTTCGATCGGGCAAGATGAAGCTGTTGATTTTCTTGCGATGGGTACTCCGAATATTACTTCCGGGCTCTGTACAAATATTAGGCAGATTTTCGCTGCCACTATTAGCTACTTGTAATAACTCTACTCAACGCGCCCGGGTGGATTCGAACCACCGACCCGCGGATTAGAAAGATTGGGGTATTATATCAAAATACTCAAGCGATGCCTAATCTTTTCTAAAATTGCCCTTACGTTGCCCCTACATACCCCTAGTGAGTCACTCATTGGGTCAGCCGCCAACCTGTGCTGCGCATGGTCCACAAACCGCCCAGATACAGCCTAGGCCCCCCCACCACACCCTGGTGGCCAGCCCCCCAACGCCGCTGGCAACGCATAGTACCCCCCAGAAATTTGCGGACCTATTTTTGGAATTGGATGCAGTCAGTGGCCCGTGACTAATTGGCGTGAATTCGGAAGGCGGATTTTATATAATTAAGCGTGCTTAAGGGTTTTTTAGCCACTCTGGGGGGACTTGCGGCTATAGGCCTAGTTATCGTTCTTTTTTTGCTTGGTGGCGCGTGGTGGGTGAATAGGTCTGTTGCCCCAGGGTCGGAATATGCCAAGACCCAAGCAGCCCTAACTATCGTTGCCTATGACACAGCTTTGCGGCAACTACTTGTTAAATTAAGCGCAACTAAATCATATCAAGAGCGTGTCCAATTTCGGCCAGCTTATGATGAAATCTACAAAGATTGGGAAAGGGACCGAGAATCGTGTGCAAAAGAACTTCCGCATGAAGATATTTACAAGGTGGACGAAATCCTCAGTAAACTCGGCGAGCTTACCCAGCCCTAAAAGATAAATATGGGGAAGCTTTTATTAGTTGGCTGCCTGGTACTTATGGCCGGATGCGTTCTCAAGCCTAAGGTCATTTCAGGAAATGCCTTTATTGTGGACGAAAAAGGCAAAGCCCAAAAATTACCCTTAGTTA
>RGUK01000726.1 GCA_010027825.1 bacterium | reverse complement strand
GGTTGCCATTACCCTGAAGCAGCAAGGCAACCGTACCATCATCCCTATCTGTACCTCCTACCCCCTGCGGGGCGACAGCAACATCGTCTCGCGCCAAATGCTTGCTGGCGTGGAAAACTACCTGCGGGAGTTTCGCTTCTTTACCAAAACGATCGATGATAAAAAGCTAACGTACGTCATTGAGCACGAGAAAAATAATAAAAGCCTAGGCAACATCGAGCCAGCCTATGTGAGCAAGCTGCTGAGCAAATCACCCATTATGCTAGGCGTAGTGGACACGGAAGCGCTTCTTTCCTTGGAACCCTACCTCAAGCGCAAACAAATGCTCCTCCTGTTCCCCATGGAAGGCAGCCCAGCCATCCGCAACAAGAAGTACGACAACCTGATCTTCTTCCGCCCTTCCCACCAACGCGAACTGGAAGTGCTCGTTGAATACGCGCTTAACCATAAGCACAAGGATGTAGTCGGCATTTTGCATGAAGCAAGCACGTGGGGTAATAGCACCGCCGCCGCCCTCAAAAAAATCCTGCGTGAGTATAAAATTGAGCCTGTCGTTGTTGCTACCTACTCGCAGGGCACCGTTGACATCGATCAGGCACTGAGCAAAATCGCCAAAAAGACGCCTAACGTCGTCTTCTGCCTTGCCAAGCCCCGTCCTGCCTACACCTTCATTAGCAATGCTATGAACGTCGGCCTGCACGAAAGCTTGTTCCTGGGCTTGTCCGACCTGAACGTCATTCAAAAGCTCCTTAAAACCTCACGTGGGCTTGATATCACGGTCACCTCAGTTATTCCCAATACGAACGCTGACATTCCCATCGCGCGTGCCTATAAAAAAGCTATGCAGAGTTTTTTGTCATTTAGGGACGACTCACCCTTTTACTTTGAGGCTTTCATCAATCTTGCGCTCTTTGAACACAGCCTCAAACAAATACCGGGTACTGCCATCAGCATCCCGGGGATTATCAGTGCGCTTGAAGGATATAATAACGTGGATTTCCACGGGATTATGCTCTCCTTCAACCGCGCTGATCGGTCGCTCTCGCAGGCACTCTGGATCAACCCCGGCCTGAACCAACCTTGGATCGATGCTACCACCTGGAGACGCCATGCAAAAAAGGATTAGACGCTTTAACCCGCTGATCTACATCCACGATGTACGCTTGAAAATCGCGGTCTTCATTCTGGCCTTCTTTTACG
>RGUK01000725.1 GCA_010027825.1 bacterium | reverse complement strand
GGGTAGACCCACCGACTAGGATTACCTCGTCGATGTTGCTTACTTGCACACCGGCATCTGCCACCGCACGTTTGCATGGCTCAAACAACTTAGCAAACAGGTTTGCGCAAAGTGCTTCGAACTTGGCACGGGTTATTTTTACCACCAGGTGTTTAGGTCCTGAGGCGTCGGCAGTGATGTAAGGAAGGTTGATTTCAGTTTCTGCAGCCGATGAAAGCTCGATTTTGGCCTTTTCGGCAGCTTCTTTTAAGCGTTGCAGCGCCATTTTATCATTGCGCAGGTCAAGGCCGTTTTCGCGTTTGAATTCGTCAGCCAAATAGGTGATGAGGCATTCGTCAATGTTGTCGCCGCCCAACATGGTGTCGCCGTTGGTTGATTTAACTTCGATAACGCCGTCGCCTACTTCCAAGATAGAGATATCAAACGTTCCACCACCGAAGTCAAAAACAGCTATGGTTTCGTGTTTTTTCTTATCCAGACCGTACGCAAGAGCCGCCGCTGTTGGTTCGTTAATGATTCGCTTTACGTCCAAGCCTGCAATTTTGCCTGCATCTTTAGTTGCTTGGCGCTGGGCATCGTTGAAGTACGCAGGCACGGTGATGACTGCTTCGTTTACTGTTTCTCCCAGGTATGCCTCAGCGGCTTGTTTCAGCTTTTGTAGCACTCCGGCTGAAATTTCTTGTGGAGATACTTGTTTGCCATCGATTTCAATGGCACAGTCGCCGTTGGCCGCTTGGACGACCTTGTAGGGTACTAATTTCAGCTCATCGGCCTTAATCTCACTGAACTTCTTTCCAATGAAGCGCTTGGCGGAGAAGATGGTATTGGTTGGGTTGGTGATTGCCTGGCGCTTGGCGATGGCGCCGACGAGGCGTTGGCCGTCTTTGGCAAAGCCTACTACCGAAGGGGTAGTGTTTGCACCCTCTTGGTTGGGTATAACTTTAGCGGTTCCCCCCTCCATGAATGACACGACTGAGTTGGTTGTACCTAAGTCGATCCCTATAATTTTTGCCATGGTTAAAAACCTCGTGTATTGTTCGTTTGATAGGCCATTTCAGCATTGAGTCCTACATGGGAGCACTCAACTTTTTTCATTTTTAACATTATTCTATTTTTTTAGCGGCAACCTGTCAAGGGCGGCTTGATAAAATCTTAGTCTTCTAGACTAAGATCTGGCTGAGTAGGCGTTGGGGGTGCCTT
>RGUK01000724.1 GCA_010027825.1 bacterium | reverse complement strand
CCGAAGACATGTATAGGCAGCATCCGCTCGTGGTGAGCTTCACCGTGACTTGCTGACAAGGCGAGCAACTGCTACTGCTACTGCTGTACTCTGAGCTGCTGCTTGAGCACAAGCAATTTCGTTCGCATTCCTCTTTTGTTTCGTAAGGGCCTCCAACTATTTCGTGAGTGCTCGGATTATATTGCGATTCAGGTATGCAGGTTATGTCGCAACTGCTACTACTAGACGACTCTTCCGAGGAACTGCTTGAATCCGAGGAACTGCTCGATTCCGAGGAACTGCTTGAATCCGAGGAACTGCTTGAATCCGAGGAACTGCTCGATTCCGAGGAACTGCTTGAATCCGAGGAACTGCTCGATTCCGAAGAACTAGAAGAGTTTCCGCTTGACGAGCTTCCCGAACTGCTACTTCCGCTTGACGAGCTTCCGGACGACGAACTCGTCTCTGTTGAACTAGATGGTGGTGGTGGCGGTGGTGACGGGGTTGAACTGGACGATCCGCTTGAACCGCTGCTGGAGCTGCTGAAGATGCTAGAACTGCTGCTTCCGCTTGATGAACTTCCGGACGACGAACTCGCCTCTGTCGAACTAGATGGCGGCGGTGGCGGTGGGGCCGGTGGATGAACTTCCCTCTGTGGAACTAGACGGAGGACTCTCTGTGCTTGAACTTGTGGGGATTGAAGGCAAAATTCCCGATTGAGAGAAAACGAATCCATTGGATTTTATTGCTGATTTGGAAAATGTCGGGATTTGCCAAAAATTCTGTTTTCTTCTTGCGCAGTAGTACCTTTCTTTGCTGCTGCTGGAACTGCTGGATTCTGAAGAACTAGAAGAGCTTTCGCTTGACGAACTGTCCGAACTCTCCGAACTCGACGAACTGTCCGAACTTGACGAACTGTCCGAACTCGACGAGCTTCCCGAACTGCTGCTTCCGCTTGACGAGCTTCCCGAACTGCTGCTTCCGCTTGACGAACTGCCTGACGACGAACTCGCCTCTGTCGAACTAGATGGTGGCGGTGGCGGAGGCGGCGGGGTTGAACTGGACGATCCGCTTGAACTGCTGCCTTCGCTAGATGAAGAGCTAGAAGAAGATTTTGAACTAGATGAACTTCCTTTTGATGAGCTGCTGGATGATGAACTTCCGGACGACGAACTCGCCTCTGTCGAACTAGATGGCGGCGGTGGCGGTGGGGCCGGTGGA
>RGUK01000723.1 GCA_010027825.1 bacterium | reverse complement strand
GCAAAAATGATGAAAAACGCTAAAAAAGAGTTGCCAGGGCTGGGTCTTTGTGGTAAATTTTGTCCGTCTTTTACCCATAAAGACAATCGATATTGAGTGCCGAGGTGGCGAAATTGGTAGACGCACTGCTTTAAGGGGGCAGCGGGTTAACGCCCGTAAGAGTTCGAGTCTCTTCCTCGGCACCATTTTTTTGTCTGAACAGATCAGTTTGGAGTCCGAGGAGAAAATTCATGCTAACGCAATCTAAACTTGGAAGAGCCCTGTTTTCACCGTTAATGTTGTGGATGGTGGTTATTGCCGGTGGTTGCTACATGATGCTCTCTTTTGACCAAAAGGCTCTTAAGCAGCCGCGCCAACCAGGTGTTCTGGGCTCACTCGAGCATTATTACAATGCACTTAAATTTTCCAACATTAAAAAAGGTATCGACCTTGCTGGCGGCACTTATTTGGTGTTGAGTGTTGAAATAGACAAGGCTCTTGAAGCAAAGCTTGCCAATGAGGGCCGTTCAATTGATGGCCTTCTGAAGGCAAAAAGTCTTGCAACGCCGACTAAAAAGCATGTCCACGACGGCGCGCTGGAATTAGTTTTTGCAAAAGAATCCGATGCCAAGGCGGCCTATACGCTTTTGCAAGACGCAAAGGCTCGCACGCTTAAGGTTAAGGTAAGTGATGAGGTCGTGCGCCTTACGCTCGCCCCTGAGGTTGAGCAAGCAGTACGCACCGGTGCGGTTGAGCAGGGTGTAAACGTGCTTGGCAATCGTTTAGGCGGCTATGGCGTTGAAGGCATTGTGGTGCAGCAGCATGGCGACCATCAAATTGTGGTTCAGCTGCCAGGCATTGATGATCCTGAGCACGTTAAATCGGTTGTTACAAAAACAGCCCACCTCGAGTTCAAGCTTGTGGAAGAAATGGCGGCAACGCAAGAAGCGTTGCTCGACAAATACGATGGCGAGCTGCCTTCAGATAAAATGATTGTTCCTGGTCGTCCATACGGCGATGAGGGCGAAGGTCACCGTTACTACTTGGTTTCAGCCTTCCCAGATCTGACGGGTGAGCACATTGTGGGCGCTAAGGTTGACCGCGATGAGTTTGGCAAGCCGGTAGTAAGCTTCAAGTTGGACAGCGATGGTGGTCGTGAATTTGCTGAACTGACCGCAAACAACGTTAAGCGCAGCCTGGGCATCATCATTGACAATGTCA
>RGUK01000722.1 GCA_010027825.1 bacterium | reverse complement strand
CAGACGCTGTTTCTGAAACTGTTGCATCGTACGTCGCAAAGCCGCTATTACCCCAAGTCCCTGATCCCCAATCACCATACCCCCAACCTTCGGTAATCGGCGGACTACCCCCTCCCGTTGATCCAAGTGGTGCGCCGCCAAATGGGGATATGCCGAACACATTGTTGCCTTATAGGAGCTGTGCGGTTGTTAAGTTAATAACTTGGCCGGTGGTTAAGTTTACCGGCGTTTCTTGTATTCCGATAGGCTCAACCGTCCCCCACGAACCTTCTACCCAGCTTCTTGTATCGAGGCTCAACGTTAGGCCACGCACCTTCGACCCAACTTCTTGTGTCGTGCTGCCAATTCCACTGGTAACCTGCTCTGTCTTGTGGCTTAGGGTCACGGATTAGCCATTCCCAGTTGAGCCATACAAGTTCTTTGTCAGCAGGAACCTCTGTCGGTGGTGATGGAGCCTGTTGCCAGCCTTCTGTGCCGTCTGTCTCTTGTGATGGGATAGACCCGTTTTTAGTCCAGTACATATCTATCCTTTATAACGTGGGAAACGCTGCTGTTGGTACGGTATATGCCCCTGTATATCTCGCAATACCGTTTGTAAAACGTGTGTCTTGCAAATAACTTTGCGTCATCAGGCTTCCATTTGCGTCATCTGATCCGATCTTGACAATTGGAACCGTAGAGCATATCTCACCACTAACACCGCCTTGTGAGTTCGCAAGACTACCGTCAGCTAACAAATAAAACGTTGAACCAGATCTTGTTACAGCAATGTGATGCCATGTATTCAAAGTTAATGCGGAGCTTGAAATATCTACGTTCCAGTTTGTACCGGCGTTTACAAGAAGTCTTAAAACACTCCCCGTACTCCAAACTAAATAAAATCCTCTACCCCCTGACAACTTACAAGTAAAGATCGTGCCACTACCGCCAGCAGCTACCGGATAAAACCATGTTTCAAAAGTAAATGCGGCAGTTCCTAATATAAAAAGATTTGCAGGCGAGAAATTGAATCGGCTGTTAGTACCATCCAAATAAATACTCCCGCTTCCCCACTTAGCAGAGATCGTCGTACTTATCTGAGCATTCCCCACCGTCTCCAAGTCATTCTTACTTGTAGCATCGTAAATGCCACCGTTGGTGAAGTTGAGTAGCGCAGAAGTTCCTGATACCGCTGTGTTCAGTGTAGTAGGAACACCGGAAG
>RGUK01000721.1 GCA_010027825.1 bacterium | reverse complement strand
GGGGCGTTTAAACGCCCCCCCTGCTTCTTTTTTAAGCACCGGTGGTAAATTCTTGCAGAAAGCCGTGCCACAGAGAGTCTTGTGCAAAGGTAGTCTTTGGATACGACTGGTCGATTTTGCTAAACGGGAAGTAGATTGATAGGCCTTTAGCGCGGGTCATGTTCGGGCCCGTAGCATTAGCAAACACATACGTTTCGATCAACGCCTTGCTTGCTGCAAGCGCGGTGCGCAGCTGAGTGTATGCCGTTGTCTGGGTGACCGCGGTTGCGTTGCTAACGGTGTCCATGCTTTTCTGTAGTTCGGTGAGCAGCGAGTGCAAGTCGACGTAGTTTGGTGAGCTGAAGCGTTGGCATGTTTGGCGTGCTTTGCGCAGCACATCCATCATGGTTGATTTGTCTGTGTTCCTGCAGGCGCGGAACGCGGCAATCATCGCATCAAGACTTTCACGAATCGGTTCCATGCCGCTCAGGTCGATAGCAGACTGCGTGAAGAATGGGATTCGGTTGGTATACATTTTTTCATACGAGCTGACGATGCTGCGCGCGATATTTGCAGCCGAATTGTTTTTGACGTTGAGCGCGTTCACCAAGGCTTGGTAGTTCCAGCCTTGTGCCAGCTCAACTTCCTGCGAAGCTACCAGCACATTTGCTACATCCTTTGCCAGGTAGCCGACTTCTAGCATGGCCATCAGGCATGCATCCATGCCCAGCAGGTCAAGTTTGCGATTATTCAGCACCGACGTTTTGATCTCTGAGAGCGCAAAGTGCAGTGTTTGGTTGTCCATGTACGTTCTGGTCTGCTCATTGAATAAGATGCCTCTGGTAGAAGTAGTGACAAAGTCCATCAGGCTGCAGGTACTGGTGCTTGTGGCGTCTAAGCCCTCAGTGACTGCCTCATCAACCGTTAACCCCGCAAGCTGTATGCGTGGGTTGTCGCGGATAACTTCTTGTGCAAAGCCGATGCGGGGCTGGTGGATTTCCCACGGACGCATCTTGCCCCACGCAGGGTCAACAATGCCGATGCCGTGGTTCCACAAGACCAAAGAATACTTGTTTGCGGGATAGTTGGTTACAGCCCAGCGCATTGAGTCAATCAAATCGGCACTGGTGGTGCCGTCTGAGTCCACCTGCAGACATTGATCCAACACCATTTTGCCCGCTTCAATCTTGTAGCGCCATACCCCTTTGATGTTTGGTTGGTA
>RGUK01000720.1 GCA_010027825.1 bacterium | reverse complement strand
ACTTGCGGTTCTTCGCTACGACGCAGCTCAATCACCACACGAATACCACGACGGTCAGATTCGTCGCGAATGTTGGCAATGCCATCAATAACTTTTTCTTTGACCAGGTCAGCAATGCGGGTAATTAAATCCGCTTTGTTTACCTGGTACGGCAGTTCGGTAATCACCAGCGCTTTGTGTCGCTTATTTTCTTCTACCTCAACTACACCACGCACGATCACTTGTCCATGCCCTGTGCGATATGCCTTCAAAATGCCAGCACGGCCACAAATGATGCCGCCGGTTGGAAAATCGGGAGCAGGAATAAGCTCAAACAAACGCTCTTCGCTTAACGTTGGATCCTGCAGCACGGCGATGCGCGCGGCAACTACTTCGCCCAGGTTGTGCGGCGGCACCGACGTTGCCATGCCTACGGCAATCCCCGTTGAGCCGTTAATCAGCAGGCTTGGAATTTTGCTTGGCAGAACGGTTGGCTCTTCGGTGGATTCGTCAAAGTTAGGCGTGAAGAGTACAGTATTTTTTTCAATGTCAGCAAGTAGATCGCGCGCAATACGCTGCATTCGCACTTCAGTGTATCGAAACGCAGCTGCGTTGTCGCCATCAACCGAGCCCCAGTTTCCTTGGCCATCAAGCAGCGGATAGCGCTTAGCAAAAGGCTGCGCCAAGCCAACCATGGCTTGGTAGATGGGACTGTCGCCATGGGGGTGGAAATTAGAAATTACTTCCCCGATCACCGCAGCAGATTTACGGTATGCTCGCTCGTGGTACAAACCAAGACGATGCATTGCGTACAAAATGCGTCGATGTACTGGCTTGAGGCCATCACGCACGTCTGGTAACGCACGGCTCACAATGACCGACATCGCATAGTCAAGGAAGGCCGTTTTCAGTTCCTTTTCAATGGACAATGATGACACCCCTGGAACGGAAGGTCTGTCCTGATTCGCTATTTCGGTGACTGCCATGCTAATCCCTCAATACGTTCGTAGTGATCCTGTCAAACAGAGCCGCCCTTTCGATCCATCCCTCACATCCAATTCCTAAGCACCACCCCTAGACGCCGCTCTGCCTGAGCGGTGCACAGCAGAGGTGCAGGATAGTCCTCTTGCGCTTGTTGCAGCTCCAGAGGATTTGGGTAGCGGAGGGCATAGGCGGCAGGTTAAACGGCCTACGGAATGCTTTTCTCCAATGACTAAGGTCA
>RGUK01000073.1 GCA_010027825.1 bacterium | reverse complement strand
TCAGGAATAGGGGTGACGAAGTTTTGCTTAACTGCCTTAGGCTCTTGCGTAATGTAGGATCCAAAAATGTCATCCTGATAGATCTTTTCCCAGCTGATATTGTTTGGTTGGATAATTTCTTCTTTTTTTTCCAGGTCCGTGATCGAGGAGAGCTTAGGGGTGCGCCATAATGGAACAACGGGATCAAATGCCTGATATGCGGCGATGACCGCAGCAAAGACGAGCAGCAGCGAGCTGTTTACTATCCAGAGATCCTGTTTCATGCCATCGTTTCCTTATTATAGACCTCGAAGATACTTTCGGGCCTTCTTCACTGTCAAGTCAGGAGAAGATGACCCCCTTTTGCTCACGGTGCAGGAACGGTGCGAAGCATGGCCTGGATGATAGCATCAGTCGTTATGCCCTCAGCCTCTGCTTCGTAAGAAACGGTGATGCGGTGGCGCAATACGTCTCCAGCAATTGCTTTCACGTCGTCTGGAATCACAAAATGGCGCTTCTTTAGGAACGCATATGCTTTTGCGGCATGAGTCAGGGCCAGTGTTGCACGGGGAGAGGCTCCAAAGCCAATCCAGGTGCGGGCCTCATCCAGTTTGTACTCGTGCGGATTACGCGTCGCGAAAACTAGATGCAGAATATAGTCTATAACTTTTTCATCAATATATATTTGTTTAACCAGGTCGCGTGCTTCAACTATCTCGCTTACCCCCAGCACTGGGTGGACAGCGCTTTGGGTAAAAGATTTGGTGATGATCTCTTTTTCTTCAGCAAACTTAGGGTAGGTCAGTAGCACTTTGAACATGAACCTATCTAGCTGTGCTTCTGGCAAGCGATAAGTTCCTTCCTGGTCGATAGGATTTTGCGTTGCCAGTACGAGGAAGGGTTCTTCCAGTAGATGGGTCGTATCACCAATGGTGACCTGATGTTCCTGCATTGCCTCAAGCAATGCCGACTGTACTTTGGCAGGCGCACGGTTAATTTCATCAGCCAAAACCATCTGAGCAAAGATTGGCCCCTTTTTGACCATGAATTCTTGGCTCTTGGGATTATATACCAGTGTTCCCACAACGTCTGCGGGCAGAAGGTCTGGGGTGAATTGAATTCGCTGAAACGATAATCCGATTGCCTGGGCAATTGTTTTGATCAGGGTTGTTTTAGCAAGCCCTGGCACTCCCTCCAGCAAAATATGGCCGGAGGTGAGCAGGCCGATGAAAATGCGATCAACAACGTGCTCTTGGCCTACCACAACTTTGCGAATTTCGTTTTTTAATTCAGACCAGCGAGCGCTTTTCTCTTTGATAAGTTCTGTAGCAATAGGATTCGTCATAGTAGAACTCTTCTGTTAGTGCAAGGTGATATGAAGCTTGTGCATGGTGTCGTTCAATGTGTCCACCGAAATGTTCAAAAATTCTGCCAATTGATGCATATCATACCTGTATTTTTGCAGCAAGTGCGAAATGTATTCTCGCTGGAACTCCTGCGTAGCATCGTCAATCGAAGCAAACCGCGTGTATGATTGCTCTTCGAAAAAGGAAGAAGCTTCTTCTGGTAGAATCTTTTTAAGGAATAGAGCATCGAAGGTAACAGGTACGTGCTTGTTGCCAGGGGCTTGGGCAACCAGGAGGCGTATGAAATCTTTTAGTTGCGCCACGTCGCCGTGCCAGTCATGGTTGCGGAGTAGCCTAACTGCGTCGGCGGTTAAACTAACAGCCTTGCTATGAGTCTGGTTTGCTTCCTGTAAGAAATGGTTTGCAAGAAGGGGTATATCATACCGACGCTTGTTGAGTGCACTGATCTCCAGAGGGGTGACGTTTAGCTTGCAAAACAAGGTTGCATCACAAAGGCCCTGGCGCATGCGGCTGAAAAGCGATGGCAAGCTTGAGGCAATGATGCGAATATCGGGATAACCGGTCAAAATCTGCAAAGCACGCCGTTGGTTGGATTCGTCAGCAAGGTCAATGCGCCGCACAAACAGGGTAGCTGGCTGACGCAGCGTGTGTTCTTCGATGTGGACTAAGCGTTGTGCGTCTACCGCCACAAAAGGCAAATCTTGCTGAGCGCCCACATCGTGAATGTAGCGTGCCAGAGATTGCTTACCGCAGCCAGATGGCCCATAGATGATAACGGGCAAATTGAGGGAAGCAAGAATCTGCGCCTGGGAAAGTAGTTCGTTAAAAAGTCTACTTTCTCCAACTAAATAAGAACGTCTAATTCCGGTATCTGCATCAGTCAGCGAGGTAGAGGCCTTGGTGAATGCCAGCTTTTCCAGCACGTCGCTCAAGTTGAAAGGCTTTTCTATGAAATCCATGGCCCCCTGCTGCAGTGCCTGGATGGCAATTTGAATCGTACCAAACCCCGAAACCATGATTACCGCTTGTTGCGGGTATTCTTGCTTTATTTGCTTGAGCATTGTCAGCCCGTCAAAATTTGGCATGAAAATATCAAGCAAGACAGCGTCGGGCACAAAGCGACCTATAGCATCAAGCACACTGTTGCCTTGTGACACTGTTTCCACACGAAAACCCTCATCCTCTAAAGAATCTTTGAGCATTTTTAGGATGGCAGGCTCATCGTCAACGACTAGAATAAGCGGTTTTGGCGTCATAATCGATCCCGTGAACAGAACATCAACCTATTGGTCCTTCAGGCAAGCCTCGGATGAATTGGTATACATAAGGATTAGTGCACTCCCAGATGTCTTTTGCTAGTCCCTTATATAAAATTTTGCCCTCGTAGAGCATGGCAACATGCGTTGCGAACTTGAAAATTTCAACATCATGCGAGATGACAATGGTTGTAGCGTGTTGTTCTTCGTGTGTTTTTTTAATCAATTCATGGATCAAGCGGACGGTGATGGGGTCAAGGCCTGTTGTTGGCTCATCATATAAAAGAACTTTAGGGCTCAGCATAAGCGTACGGGCTAGGCCCACGCGCTTTTTCATGCCCCCCGAGAGCTCATCAGGATAACGGTTGAGGATTTCCGCGCTCAGCCCGACGCTCTTTAGCTTTTCAATAACGAGTGGTTCTGCCTCAACCAGCGCTTTGCCTTCTTCTAGCAGTGGTAGAGCGACATTTTCCAGGACGGTTAATGAGTCAAGCAAGGCTGCAAACTGGAAGACATACCCGCAGGTATGAAAGACGCTCTGCTTAGCTCTTCCTTTCAGAGCGGTAATATTAACCCCGTCTATGGTTACCGTGCCTGCATCTGGCGTAATTAATCCAATCAGTTGCTTAAGAAGCACTGATTTTCCCTCGCCCGATCGACCAATGATTGCCAAGAAGTCACCTTTTTCGATCGTAAGATCAAGGGCACGCGTGATCGTGCGTGAACCAAATGATTTGGTTAGTCCGCTTATGGTAATCATTTTGTAAACATCAATGAGGTTAGGATGTAGTCAGCAATGATTATGGTAACGTTCGAGTATACCACACTCTGGGTAATTGCAATGCCGAGTCCTTTAGCCCCCCCGCTCGCGCCGTAGCCCTTGTAGGTGGAAATAATAGCAAAGAGGAATCCGAAAATAACTGACTTAATCAGGCCATTTACAAGGTCAGACATGCCTACGTTTTCGCGAATCGCTTCGGTGTAGGTGTCGGGGTTGATCCCGAGCACGTAAACTGCTGCTACGTATCCGGCAAAAATGCCAAAGAAGGTGCAGAACATGGATAGAAAAGGCAAGATTACGGTGCTGGCAACAATGCGTGGCACCACCAAGTACTGGTAGGGATCGATGCAAAGGGTTTCTAGCGCATCAATTTGTTCGCTGATGCGCATGCTGCCAAGTTCAGCGGTCATAGCTGAGCCAGCCCGACCAATGACCATAAGGGCCGTAAACACGGGACCAAACTCTCTTGCCATGGAAAGAAACACGATTGGGCCGATGAATTGGGTCGATCCGAAGCGCACCAGCCCTTCATGGCTCTGTAAAGCAAGAACAGCGCCGATTGCAGTACCAACCAAGAAAACAATGCTAATGGAACTCACGCCTATGTAGTGCATCTGATAAAGCACTTTGCTTAGACGTGGTCGCTGGGTAACCATGGTTGCCAATGCTTGCCAGGTAAAAATGCCTACCTGACCCAATCGCCTGCAGCCGTTTAAAGAGAATACCCCAATGGCATCTATCAACGGAATTACCACGCTACCCTCGCACTACAAGGTTAGGACTGTGTTGTCTCGGTTGTGGCTTCTTGTTGCAAGTCGTTTGCTAGTTTTTCAATGTCGATGTTTCGAGCAGTCTGTACAGGTTGTGCTGGCTTTGGTAGCACTACCCCCTCAAGTATAGAAGCGTACTGTTGCTTGGCCTTCATGATGGACAAGCATAATGCGCCAGCTATAAACAGAGCTCCCAGAATCCAGGTTGTCCGCTCAAAGAAGGTTTGTCCTCCTGAGCCGCCAAAGAGCATATGCGATCCGCTCATTGTGCTTGCGCCCAAGTCACCTTTACCTTGCTGGATTAGGACGAAGACGGACAAGAAAAAGCTGAGAATAATGAAAAGAATCATTAAAAGCGTGTACATAATTCCTCTTCCAGAGCGTTGTATACAAGGTCACATGCTCAACATTCTACAATCTTTTTGAACTCTTGGAAATCTAAACTTGCGTTGCCGACTAGAAAGCCAGACAGTAGGGCTATTTTCTTGAGTTCAGGAGCGTTTTTCGATGTTACACTGCCTCCATAGAGCAGGTGTAATCCTGGCAAGTTTGCCGGAATTAGGTTTTTCAGATGGTCAAAAACAGCGGCGATTTCCTCGGGGGTCGGGGTGACCCCGCTACCGATTGCCCACACTGGCTCGTAGGCAATGAAGTTCATGGGAGCCATGGTTTCGGTCAGAATCTTCAGCACGGGCTCCAGTTGGCCTTCCAGCACCTCCAGAGTGTTGCCGGCCGCCCGTTCTTGAGCTGTTTCGCCAATACACACGATAGGCAGCATGTAGTGTTCCAGGGCGCGGGCGCATTTGCGCGCCACGGTTATCGAAGTATCAGCAAGCAAGGTTCGCGACTCGGAGTGCCCCAGGATACAAAACTGCGCACCAATTGCCTTTAAGTCCTCGGCAGCAATCTGGCCAGTGAATGGACCGCCAGCATGAACGGAGCAATCCTGAGCACCAAGCATAATAGTTTGTTGTTCTTTGGCTAAAATCATTGAGTAAAGAGGGAAGAGTGCTGGCACCGTGGGGCAAATGACGATGCGCTCGGTGCGGCCCAGCTCACTGAGTGCTTCATAATGCTTTGCAAACCATTCAGTGCTTTGAATAGCAGGCATATTCATTTTCCAATTCGCAACGTATACAAGCTTTTTAGTAGCGTCTGTGCTCATTTTCCATCCTCAAGGTGGCTTGACGAAACAGCCAGTTATCGTATGATCAACCGTACCTTTTGTCCCCGAAAAAGATGTCAACCATCTCCTTACCAAGAAGCGTGTCCAATGATGAATTACCTAAAACGTGGCCTTCACGCTACTGCTGTAGTGCTTTCTTTGGCGCAATTCAGTTTTGCAAGCAACAATGTTAACAGATACTTTCCCCTTTTGGAACGCCCCTCGACATACGTGCAAAGCAAGGGCTCATCGTTAACTGGTTCAGCCCTGTATATGCTTGGTTCCACTGCAGACAAGCGAGGCGGAGGCAAGGTTGGCATCCCCGAATTGTGGGGCAAGTACGATTTACGGGACGTTATAGAAAGTTACCTGACCGTTAACCCCGCTGCTAACAACCCAGCTCAAGTAGTCATGGGCAACAATGCTTGGGTTAACCAAAACCTGCCTTTCAGCGTCTCGGGCAGAATAGAAGGAGTTGGGCTTCTGTTAAATGGGCAGTTAGAAACTGGCCTGCGGGGCCTGTGGTTGGGCGCACAATTGCCTATCATGTCGATACGGAGTAGCACGCGCTTTAATCTAAACTTACAAACCTCCCCCGAAAATACCATACTTGCCGATCGCATTCGGCGCTACACCCATGAACAACTTGGTTTTAAACTTAATCAGGTTACCAAATCAGGGCTGGGAGATCTGGATGCGCATATGCGTTTTCAAGCCATGTTCGACCACGTTCTTTTGATGCGTACCATTAACCTTGCTTTCCAGACCGGAGTACTGGCGCCTACCGGTATTAGCCGTGATGTACAGGTCCCTGCAGCTGTGCCCGTTGGTAGTGATGGGCATTGGGGGATGTACGTCGATTTTGCTCCAGCGTTTGAGCTCAAGCAGGACATAACAGTGGGGGCGCTGCTGGGCCTCACTCACCTTTTTTCGCGTACCAAAAATGTTCGTCTTCCTGTAAACAAAGAGCCAGCCATTTTTAGTGCTTTGGTGGCAAAGACTTATACTGAACCGGGCTTCACTCTTAAGCTTTCACCATATCTTACGCTGGGCAACTTGAGTGATGGGCTTGATTTTCAGGTGCGTTACACGTATCTGCGCCATGCAATGGATACACAGATTGACGTGCGGGATGATAAAACCGTGCCAAGTTATTTGCAGCGCGATGCAGATTTGATCGCGCGCACTAAAGATCTTTCCAAGTGGCGCGCTCATTACATGACCTTTAGCCTTTCGTACGATACAGCCGTGGCAATGGAAAAAATTAAGTTTGCGCCATGTTTGTTTATTAGCTATGATATGCCCATGAATAGTAATGCATTTACCAAAACACACGTTGTACAGCTTGGTTTGGAGTTGCATTTTTAGCGCTGCGCGGAGCTTGTAATGAAATTTTGGCCAGCTAAAAAAGTTTTTAGTTTTTTCTCAAACGACATGGCTATTGACCTAGGCACGGCAAATACCGTGATCTACGTTAAAAACCGCGGCGTGGTGCTCGATGAGCCTTCAGTTGTGGCCGTGAAAAGTTCTACCAATGAAGTGCTTGCAGCTGGTAACAAGGCAAAATCCATGCTCGGTAAGACCCCAGAGAGTATCATTGCATGCCGCCCTATGCGTGATGGGGTAATTGCAAATTTTGAGCTTACTGAAAGTATGTTGCGCTACTTCATCCGCGAGGTGCACAACAATCGGCATACCTTTGTGCGTC
>RGUK01000719.1 GCA_010027825.1 bacterium | reverse complement strand
AAATTTCCATGGATACCCAAGGAAGTCGTAGAGATTATCAATCAGCTTGTCGAACAGTTAAAAAATCCAAATGTCAGCAATTCCGTTGCGAAAAAAACGGCCTTGAGAGAAGTCAGGGAGTTTTGTACTTCGGGATGCTCCCCACAATTAAAAAAAGGTTAATCAATGGCCACCATAGTCGCTAATCGTGAGTTAAGTATTGTCCCTGTAATTTCTACGTCAGCATACAGCCCGGGCGACCAAATTGGTGGTATACAAACACTGGAAATCGGTCTTTGTGAGTACTATCTAACGGAATTAGAGCGACTTACGATTGTAGATAGCTCTCAGCAATCCGCATCACTGACACTGTACTTTTTTAACTCCTTACCAACGGTCAATTCAACAGACAATCAGCCTTTTGACATCGACAATTCAGAATTAGCTCAAAAACTATTGGCTTCTGTAACTGTAGATTCTGGGAAGTATTGTTAATTTAAAAGCAAGCCCATATTCTCCCGGAAAGTTATATTGCGTTGCAAAGATTAACGCTGCAAAAACATATTTGTCCGTTGACGCTCTTTCTCTTAGATATTCATTCGTTCAGTACAGTGGGGCAACGTCTGGTAGCGGATCTGCCGACAACGTAACCAATTCTCAACTTGATGAAATGTCCCCCCTTACTATTAAGGGTAACAACACCGAAGATGCTGCAAAACCACTAGATTTAGATTCTGAAGAAGTCACAGCTATGCTTGATGCCTTTGTTGGCGCAGGCGCAAGTGACGGAATTAAGGGTTTAGTACCAAAGCCCGTTGTTGGTGATAGTGGAAAATTCCTAAGAGGTGACGGTACTTGGAGCCTCGCTTCAAGTTCCGATCCCGTTCGAAGCATTTCTTCGAGTGCAAATGTTCTGTCTTCGGATTATTATTTAGGAGTAGATTCTACCTTTTCGGCAATCACCTTAACATTACCAGATCCGGCGACGCTTACTAATGGTCACCGTTTTTGCGTTAAGGATGAAATGGGGAAGGCTGGAATCAATTCTATCACCGTCGATGGCAATGGGGCCATGATTGACGGTCAACCCACACTAACAATTAGTTGCGAATATGAATCAAGGGAACTTATTGCCCGTGGTTCGTTTTACGCGATTAAATAGGAGTCTCGTATGTCATTTGTCAAAAATACGGACGTGCTCATAGAAGGAAGTAGTAATTTA
>RGUK01000718.1 GCA_010027825.1 bacterium | reverse complement strand
CTGGATAATAGTTTGCATTTGTTGGAAGAATTGCCCTGCTGTCTCCATCAGCATGGCACCTTCTTTTTGCTGTTGCTGTTGGTCTATAGCTACCATGCTATCGGATGCTATTTCGATGCGATAGCATCTTTCTTTTTGGTCCCTAAACACCGCCATTATCTCTTGCAATGATGCCTGCACTGTCATGTCATCGGCAGGTGGCAAAATTTGAGGCTCTGGCATTGGAGCTGCTTCGCCCTCTGGACCTGGTGGCATTAGCGCTGGTAAAGCAGGTTGGCCTACTAAATTCTCTTTTAAGAGCCTGTACGCATCGCCTACCTCTGCAATTATAGACTCATCGAACTGCTGACTAATAATTGCCCCAATATTAGCAATGGCATCGCTAACAAACTTGGTAAACATATTCTGGCGGACAATTAGCCCTAGGCTGGACCACTGACTCTCTAACCTGTTCGCAGTAGCGCTCTTGTATTGGTCACTGGTACCACGTAGCAGGTCGCTTACCTTTAAGGTTTCGTACAGCTGATTTAATGACAATTCCCTGGCCTGCTGTAATTGCCCTAGTGCCTGAATAAACGGCTCTATGTTAAGGAACTCTATGCTGTTGGCAATTCCGCCTCTGTTTTTATAGCTTGGCCAGTTATTAACAGGGCTTAGTTTTAGGTCGCCTGTCATCAATTCCTGCACCATAGAACCAATAGCAGCGTCATAAACTGCGTTAGTCCTTATAGCTTGTGTTACGGCATGGATACGTGTAGTGAGCCGTTCAATTTCTAATATCTGGTCTTTACAATGTGCATAGTCACTGACAGGAATTACGCTCTCTGGGTCGGCGCTTTGCCTAATAACTGAGCATGGATAGAACTTGTCGAATTTAATAGGCGGCTCAGATACTTCCAACAATGGTGTATCTGCATCTTTTGACAGCCAATAAACCTTATTGGTTTTCTCGCACCATATTTCAAAAATCTCTGCCTTGCCTTCACTCGTCGGCTCGTTACGTCTTAAATCCTTTTTTATAGATTCTGGGAAACTTGTGTAATTTAGTTTCTTGGCAACATCAGCACCAAATTTAACCTCTATTTCTTGCTCTATAGTGATTATTCCGCCTTCCTCTATAGCCCCTTCGATAGAGCCCGTATAAGGCTGCCCTAGGCCATCAATAAGGTTTCCAGAAGGGTCCCTAATAATAGAAAATGAC
>RGUK01000717.1 GCA_010027825.1 bacterium | reverse complement strand
GATGTTGTTGAAGACGTTACTAGGATTGGCGGAAACCAAGGTCGTTTAGTTGGAATGAATCCAATTACTAGCGACAATAATCTAGTTTCCATTATTGAGCGTCCCGCTGAGTCTTATACCACCACCTCTATTCAACTTCTTGGTGGAGCGGTCACTGGTGGGCGTAAACGTCGCATCCTCGCCATTACTGGTAACTCCTCTGCTTCAGTCAATTTGTCTCTGGGTTCTAGTGCAAGCGGAACTCAATATGTTAATGCTCAAGCAGTGAATGGCGACTTCGACATTTCCACCTTTGCTTCACGCATCGTGGCGGCGGGCGGCTCGCTCTATCTCACCTTTAGCGGAAGCACCACTGCATCAATTACTATCCACCTTACTGACCTATGAACCCCATTAACCAACTTCAAGAAGAGTTTGAGCCATATCCCTGCTCTATGGGCATTGTTATTGGATACGACCAAGGTAACTATTCCATTCAACTATCCGATGGGCGCGTGGCTGGCATTGTTGCTAATGACGAGCCTTCAAAGGACAATGTAGAAGCTGATATTGCTGCATCCGTCTAATGCGCCGTCTGCTCACACTCCTAGCAGTGTTGATGCTTGCGGGTTGTGGCCCGCACCTAGAGCCATTACCAGAGTCCGAATCATTTCCAAATGAGGCAACGGCCAAGGTGGTAATAATTAATCGAGGACTGAAACTTGTTCCGGTGCTTGGGACTGGATCAATGGCACCGTGGATTCCTGCGCATCCATTGGGACGCAAGATTGTCGTAGCCTATGCGGGTATCGACTCGACTCCTTATAGCGAGTTAAAATCAGGCAATGTGGTAATCTACTCAAGATATGGGCAGCTTATTATCCATCGCTTGGGAGAACAGGATGAGCGAGGGTTTTTGGCGTTTGGCATTAATAACACCTACGGCGACCGGAATCCTGACGGAGGTCTTGGTTTTGTTACTCCTTACAATTACATTGGTAAAGTTGTGGTAGTAACATTATTCCCGCTATGAAGATTTTGTTTCCATTTCTTGCCTTATTCTTAGTTGCTGGATGCTCTTCCATTCGTGGCAAGACTGCTCAACCACTTGCTTCTCCAACGCCCGCTCCTGTCCTCGCCTCACAACATGAACGGGAGAAGGTTCAATTTAAGGCAGCGGAAGCTATCGACGTAACGGTGGCGGGAACCAGCGTAGAAGTGC
>RGUK01000716.1 GCA_010027825.1 bacterium | reverse complement strand
CTTGGCCGGCAAAGAATTGACCAAGGGTTAGGTTGACGTTGTTGTTTTCAGTCACCTCGTTGGCAATTTGCATGCGCATCTTGCTTTCGACTTGCAGGGCCGTGGTGCCGGCGCGAAAGAACATGCCCTTGCAAGGAGTATCTACATCCTGAAACAGGTCAATGCGTGCGCCGTACTGTTGCAGCTCAGGCTTGAAGGAAATGTCTGCTGCAACGCGATAAGCTGCCGCGCCTCCGCCTGCGCCTAAATGGTCGTGAATGATCAGGGGTGCGTCAATCTCGTCCCCAGCAACGGCAGCAGGGCCGCCTGGATAAGCATTTTTCAGGCCAACTCTGAAAGAATTTTTGCCGTTGCCAATACCGAAGTACCGTCCCAGGTCAATGCCATTTTGTGACTGTTGAAAAAAGGGCGCGAAGTGCAGATTGGTGCGGATGGTATCTGGTTGGATTGGGTTCAAATGATGGTGCCAGGTGGTGTATTCAAGGGCAGCGTTGGTGTGCTGAGCGCGCTGCTTGAGCATGTTCTTATTGCTGTGATTATTAAACGCACGAGCAGAGACTGCACTGGTCGCCATAAGCGCCACAAGCAGGCTTGCAAGCACGCAAGACTTGTGAACCATTGAAGGATCTCCTTTCCTTTTCCTTGAGCAACGTTATCTAAAGGTACCCTCAGGCTAACGAACGCGGCTGGGCGAGGCAAGATTTTGGGTATAAACCAAAAGGTAGAGCAGATAGCTGAGCAATAAAAAAGGGACCGTGCAAAACACGGTCCCCAACGTTTCAGCGTTGCCAGCAGCGCTTAAGCAGCTGCTGGCTTAGCGTCTTTAGCGGCATCTTTTTTGTCTTTGTTGCCAGCTTTTGCTTTGCCAGCCTTGTGTCCCTTGCCGCCTCTGTGCATGCCAAGGCCACGGCCGCGGCGGTGCTTGCGCATGCCTTTTTTCATACCAGCTTTTTTGCCGGCATTCTTAACGGCCTTCTTTTCTATCTTTTCGACGTTCTTGGCAATCTTAGCCATGTCGCCGGTGTGTTGAGCTGCCATGTTCTTCATTTTGCTGTCAACGCGGCTATTGCTCTTGTGGCGAGCCATTTCGCTCTTGGCAGCTTTTTTGCCGATAGCGCGCTTGTTGCTGCCAGCTACACCCAGTGAGCTGCGCATTTTGCGCCAGTGGCTACGGCGACGGTTCATGCGCTTTGAACGCCAC
>RGUK01000715.1 GCA_010027825.1 bacterium | reverse complement strand
CCCTTCCGGGGCTCCGTTTTCGTAGATCGAGCGAACGGCTGGGGCAAGGGGAACGGTCATGAGTGCAACCTCTCGTGCAGTTTTGTTTTGAGGTTACAATACATGACCTGTGCTTCTTCCTGCTCATGGCCAAACTCTTGTGCGTCGTTGATAAATTCTGCCATGCGATACGATAAAAACCACGCCAGCACGTCTGCCGTTTCCCAATCGACATGAATGCCTCTTTTAGCGTCAAAACTCATTTGGATGCCCTGGCCTTGAGGTCGCGCTCCTGGTATTTCTCTGCCCGCTTTAGCAGTTCCTTGATGACCACGTGACCCAGCTCAAAACATTCCAAGGCTCTTTGTAGTTTCCAGTGCAGGCCGATCGTCATGTCGCCCTTCATCGCCTCGCGCAGCTTGGCAATGCCTCGCCTCTGGCAATCGTCGGTGCAGCGGATGCGTTTTACGGACATGCTATGACATCCAAAATTGTTACGGATTCGCTGTTCTTAAATTTTTTTATCTTTAAGAATTGATTGTAAGTATCCTCAATACAAAACCCTTCCCTTATTAAAGACACGAAAGTCCTATATAGGTTTTCTGTCTCTTTTTTTTGCCAGTTGAGATAACAACACCCAGAAGAGTAAACATCATAAATTCCTTTTGATGCCATAAGAAACGCAAACGTGTTGTCTCCTCGGCTGCTCACAAAAACCTTTTTGGCCGTTAAGGACCATTCAATGTTGTAATCAGTTAATTCCATTTCGTGGTTTATGTTTTTTTGTTTGTTCATATAGACCTTTTGTTTTTTGAATTGGGACGCGCATGCGGCTCAACGATAAAAGCATTTAATTTTTCCCACTTTTGGCTTTTTATGTTTTTTATTATTTAAAATGCTAGCCCTTCCGCTTTTTTTAATGAGCAAATTTGGTCTATTTGTATAATCTTAACGAGATGCTTAAATCCAACTCCTGACAAAACATAAGAAACCAAGTGGTTTATCTTCATCTGCGCGTCTCAATTCTAGTCTGCGCTAGCAGTAAAAACCGTGTTGTTTACATCAACATCCAATTTTGACTCAGCATCAAGAGCAACAGTAACTGCTCGTTCCTCTAAAAAATTGTTTAATCTGTTTAATTCGTGACTAATTCCGGCCAAGGTTTCCAATATTTTTTCTAAGGCGTTTTCAGATTGTAGACTCATAACTCTCCTTTTTTGTTGTTTTTGTTCG
>RGUK01000714.1 GCA_010027825.1 bacterium | reverse complement strand
GCGCTCTACGAAGAGACACAAGCCTTCATTCCAAGCTTGATGGGTCCGGTGAATACTGCAGCCGTTGGTGTGCTTGCTGGCCTTGGCGCCCCATTTGGTGGCGCGCCCGTTGATGATGGCGTGCGTGGCCACGTTGCCCTCAATGGCCGTTTTGAAATGCTTGATGTGACGTTGCATGGGCGCTATGCACTGCCGTTCCGCCCTGTGCCAGGTTGCCTGGGTCTTAATGTGCAGCTGCCTATCCGCGATGCACGTGTTTCGGTGCGCCAAGCTGCGGACCAAACGGTAGTCAACTTCCCGGTTGATGCTGCAATCAACGCACTGCTTGCTGACCGTGCTACCATTCAGACCAGCATGAAGACCTATGGTGGGTTGGATTGGAGCGATTGGTCCAAGACGGACGTTGGTGATTTGGTTGTCATGCTTGATTGGTACAATAATTACAGCCAAAAAAAAGATGGCTTGGAAAACGTGCAGCTCCTGGCAAAGCTGGGACTCAGCATCCCAACGGCGGCAGAACGCGATGAAGATAAGGCGTTTAGCGTTGCGCTTGGCAACGACGGCGCCTGGAGCGTTCCCTTTGGCCTGGGCTTGAACCTTGATTTCAAATACAACATCCGTCTGGGTGCTGAGGCTGAATTTGAAGTGCTTTTCGATCACACCAAGAACTATCGTATGAAGACGGAAGAGCACCAAACCCGCTTCATGCTGCTCAACAAAGGCCGCGCGAGCATGGACTACGGCTTTAGCTGGAAGTTTAACTTGATGCTGCAGGCCTACCGCTTCTGGCAAGGCTGCTCGCTGGGCGTGAGCTACCAGTACTTTAAGCATGATGACGATCGTCTGACGCCACAGTCAAACGACTTTGATGCTAACATTGCCAACAGCGCGCAGTGGCTTAAAGAGTACAACATGCACCACTTTATCTTCCGGGCAAACTGGGATGGTGGCTGCTGCAAGAGGACTGGCTGGACGCCACAGCTAAGCTTCTTCTACAAGCTGCCAATCGATGGTAAGAATGCTATGCTGCCACAAACCTTTGGTGGCCAATTGGCGATCAATTTCTAAGCGCAGCCGCTTAGGGATGGTCCGCTCGTTCAAAATAATGCATAAGGCGCTGGCCGCTGGGCTGGCGCCTTTTTTATTGAAGGACGGTTCATCCTGCTTGCTTGTTCTTAAATCATGCTGTCTGTTAAGACCGTTCGTCCTGAGCTTGTCGAAGGA
>RGUK01000713.1 GCA_010027825.1 bacterium | reverse complement strand
CCGGGCAATTCTTCGGGGGACATCTGGTATGCTGAAAGAATGACGCGAGCATTGGTATCCGAAAGATACTGGAATTCCATGTCTCGAGTTCCAGAGTCGATAGGCTGCCACTGGATTTCGTCACTGGCCGAAATTCCGAAAACAGGCATGCGCCAAGCGTTGTTGACGCTGTTGATGCTGGCATTGAATTGCTGACGAATACGCCCAACCACTGCCTCATCAACGTCATCGGATTTAATAACCAACATGCCACGAGTAGCTCGACCTGTCTGGAAGTATAGCTTGTTGTGGGTGGTGATGTTCAAGTGCGTGGTAACCGCAGCAATTACAGTATCCAGAGGAGTTACGGGATAGCCGTCGAGCTGAACGTCGGTAACTGGATAAAAGTTATGGTAAAGGCACTCTTCTGCTGTAAAAGCCTGAACTGGACGGCCATCTACCACTTGTACCCAAGAGTACTCATCATTCTTGAATTTTTCAGGTACAAGGCGCTTGTTTTTAAGTTGCTGTAGCATATTGAGTGCATCTTTTCGCACTGAATCCGCAGCTTCTCTTTGAGGGGCGGCTCGATAAATTGTGGCAGCATCAATCGGCCTAAAGGAGTGAAACTTTTTCTTGCCACTATTTACGTCTGTGACATAAATAATTTCAGTGGCGATACGGCCAACTGTAATTGCATCACGGGTTGACATGGCCAAAACTGGCTGAAGGTAAGTTTATCGTTCTCTCCCCACCCCTTGATACTACCGCAGGTACTGAATTTTTCAACAGCTTCCTTTATTCGCTTTTGCAACTCAGACTGTTGTTGCTCGTTCAAATTTTCGGTTGCGGCTGGTTTGGGTTCAATCAAAAACCCCAATTCAAAACGATTATTTCTGGGGCGACCAAATGCCGCAACGTGATTGGCTCTCGCATTAGTGATAGCAGCAACCAAGTCGTCTTGAATGGCAATTCGTTTCAAGAAAACGTCTGGAATAAGCTTTGTTTTGGCCTTATAGATGGAGCTATATTGATTGTGAAGCGATGGGTCGGATTCAAATGCAAGACGCTCAATCGAATCTTTGGGGCCATTCAGTACGTTCAGGATAGACTTCAGAAGTGTAGGCTTTTCGGTAGCCTTCTGGTCACCGCCTGTAGGGTCCGAAAATTGTACTGAAATCTTTTTCTTTTCGGTAGTCATAATAAATTATTCTGCGCTAAGAACGATTACATTTAGCGCAACGGA
>RGUK01000712.1 GCA_010027825.1 bacterium | reverse complement strand
ATGGTTGCCGACATCAATAATCTGCGCTCAATAGATTTTATCTTCACGCTCCCGGTTACGCCGTGGATGATCGTGCTGAAAAACATTGTTTATTTTATGATTCGCTGCTTTGCCTTGTGCGCCCCCATCCTGCTGATCAGCAAGGCGATCTTGCAAGACCGCTTCCCCCTCGATCAGTGGAGCCCTGGCCTTTCGCTGGTAGCCTTTTTTGCTACCACCCTCTTTTTTGCCCTGTTCACCGTGTGGCTGGCTGGCTGGGTAAAGGACCAACTTGCCTTTGAACACGTATGGGTGCGGTTTTTTGATCTACTGACGACCTGGGGAGGCTTCTGGTTCACCTGGCATACGCTCTATGCATTCTCCCCCACCCTGGGCTACATCACCCTGCTCAACCCCTTCACCCTGGCAACTGAAGCAATCCGCGCTAGCTTTTTTGGGCTCTCGTCAGCATTGGCATTTTGGCCATGCATCGGTGGACTCTTGCTGCAGGCAGCCATGATTGGTTTCATTGGCTACCGCAAACTGAAGCAGCGCCTTGATTTTGTTGGCTAGAAGGCTAATCAACCGAGGTAGAATCTGAATCGTAGCCTGCTCGCTCTAGCGGCAGTGCTGGCTCGAGAGGCGTAGGCAAAGCAAACAAGGAGCGCAATGTGTCCACGGCTTTCTTCTGTCGCCCCTCAACCCTAATGCTCACTACGCCAGCCTGAGACCTGGTTACCGCAGCACCGCAGCCAGCTGGTAGAAAAAGGCGAACCATAGATTCAAGCAGCTGATATGCGGCAATGGAGCACATCTTTGAAAACTGCTTATAGTTACGCTTTATGGGGCTGTGCCCAACGGTCACAGTCTCCACACTGCTGTTTTCCTCCCACCCTTCCGCCAACTGCGCAAAAAAGCAACCACAGGCCTTCTGCTTCTCTTCCACCGATACATCTTGCTGTTCAATATTTTGATAGACTTGGCATAGAAAGGGCACTGCGTTAATGACATCATGTTTGCACTCCTGAAAGCGCCATACCAAGGGCGGGCACGCAGGCAGCGCTTCGCACACACACGCGTGCAAAGCGGAAATGGCTTTTCTAACCGGCTCATTCAGCTTAACGTCCAACCGCTTGCGATGAAACGATCCATCAATAGTAAGGAGAGGGGCTTTTGCCAATGCATCCGTCAACTCGCAATAAAGACTAATCAAGTCGCCTAGATTTCGCAGATGATGCCTGCAGGCATCA
>RGUK01000711.1 GCA_010027825.1 bacterium | reverse complement strand
AGCGTGAAAAAGAGCTAGAAGACATGACATTAGGTGGCGCCCAAGAAACACCCCCGGCGGCCCAACAGGCGCGTCGCGATGCCCCAAAAGTTGGGCGCAATGATGCATGTCCATGCGGTTCTGGAAAGAAATACAAACACTGTCACGGACGCGAGTAAGATATGATGTCACTGTTTGCATGGGTTTCGCAGGTACTCTATACCGTTTGCTTCTTGCCGCAGATTGTTACTAATTTTCGCGCCAAGTCAGGGCGCGGGATGAGTGAGTATTTGCTGTTGGGTTACTTGAACTTGCTTGCAGTGACGTTGTTCTATGTTTTCCTCCTTGAGCTGCCGTTGGCCTACAAAATCTTCGTACCCCTACAACTGACCGCGGTTCTTTTACTCATAGCCCAGCGTTTGTGGTACGACGGCCCTCGGCTGGCCAAAAATCTAGGGATTATGTACCTGGTTAACATTGCACTCCTCGTTGGGTGCATACCGTATGCCCTAGAGAATCCGTCGCTGGTTGGCAACATGGGTGGTTGGGGCAACGTGTTGTTTGGCGTCCTGAGCCAGTCTCCCCAGGCCTTCAAGGTGTGGCGTGAAAGAAGCGTGATGGGCTTTGATAAACGCTTTGTGTACATGTTACTCGCAGGCAGCCTGTGTGAGTTCACCGGCGCCTTTCTCTGCAACCTGCCGCTTCAAACTAAACTTACCTCACTGCGTGGCATCACGTTTGCTTGCGTTTTCCTCTTCCAATTCAAGCTGTATGCTTCTGCTCGTGTAACTAGCAAAGCCCATGCTCCATCGTACTAAAACAGCCCAGATTATTGCCACAGCAGACCTTGCTATCTTTAAGAAGAATCGTTCGTTGGCTTGGCTCACGCAGGATGCATGGCAACAGATGGTTAGTCAGCAAGCATTCATTGATACGCTTGCTCAGGCATCGGCTTGTTTGCAGCTGCCCGCGTGGCAGGGTTCTCTTGCTGATATAACGATTCACCGATCCTTCCAGCAGCCCTACCAGGTCGTGGCAGTGGATGGCTCACAAATTTATCCAGACCACCATCTGCAAGGAGTCGATTGTTTCTTGGTTAACGTGGGCTATTGTCACTTAGCGTACGGCGAGCAAAGTAGCGCCCGGCTGGATGCAACGCCGCATCTGTTGACCTCGCTGCAAGCAAAAACCACCTACAAGCAAAATTACTTTGCTGCCGACATGGTCGACTTGATTAGGGAAGACTATGA
>RGUK01000710.1 GCA_010027825.1 bacterium | reverse complement strand
AATAGGGAAAAACAGCAACAGCAGGAACAACTGCAAGGCGCACAGGGGCAACTCCCGCCCCCGGAAATGGCTGGACAGATGCCAGGAAACATGCAACAACCGATGGTGTGAGCGAACCGTCCAAGATATTCAATATTGACCTCCCAGGGGTTTCAGACGGTCCTGTTAAGATAGTTTTAGATTACTCAAAGACGAGCCAGAAATATATTGGTTCGCACCTAGAAAAGGGCATTGCATATGAGGGCGCGTTGTTTGCGCTCATTCTTAGAAAGTTAAAGCGCGGAGATACGTTTCTTGATATTGGTGCCCACGTTGGGTTCTTCAGCATGATCGCAGCCAAGCTGGTCGGAGAGGATGGGGAAGTTTACTCCTTTGAAATGAACCCGGACAACTATTCCATGTTGGTAATGAATGCCGGGTTAAATAATTTTAGAAACATAAGACCGCACAATTGGGCAATCTCAAACGACTCTGGCCCTGTGCAGTTTTGGCTTAACCAGGACAACGATGGTGGTCATTCTTTATGGGATTGCGGGAAGCATAGTTTTAACGAGAAGAGCAGACTATCCCCACAGAAAGTTATATCGTATTCCATTGCTCTGGATCATTACGACTCATTCGGGAAAGTGGATTTCATCAAGATGGACATTGAGGGGGCTGAAGTCTTGGGGCTGAACGGAATGATCGATCTACTTAAAAAAAATATGCCGATTGTTGCGCTCGAGATAAACAATTTTGGTCTAGCCCAAATGGGGCATAGCTACCGCGACGTCCGAGAGGTCATGGGAAAGATTGGATATAGATGTTGGTTGATTGAAGGTCAGGAGCCGAAAGAACTACCAATGGACGAGGAACCCAAGTTTGACAACGTATACAACTTGTGTTTTTCGACGGAAAGCATTCTATGACAAGACTAAGGGCAATTCTAAACTTTATACGCTTTACCAAGTGGGTCGACGAGCCGGAATGGACAGGGGACGACGCCAGGGCCCTGGGAAGTTTTATGAGATCCGAGCATGGGGTCAGATTCGCAGCGATCCTTAGAAACATGACAATTCGACAGGATTCTAGCGCAGTTCAAAAAGGCGACTTGACAGCGTGTGGATTCGCAATAGGTTTCCGATCTGCAGTGGCAGTAATCGATTCCCTTGGAATTGATGCCACTCATCCCGCGGGAGGGGCAGACGACTAGAGGTTACCCGCGGAGTACATAGACTAGTCACAATCCCG
>RGUK01000072.1 GCA_010027825.1 bacterium | reverse complement strand
AATTTTTGTGCACCTTTTCTCCGTGGGTCTAGATCGGAAACAACGGTTAAATCAACAAAAAGAGTGCCGGCTATACATTCTTCCCGGCCTTGGTAGGCTTCTGAGCAGACAATCGCTTTAACACCTATAATTTCTGAAGGGGAAGACGTGCTTATCAAAACTATGGGGCTTGCCTGGGTGTCTGTCAAAGATGTTGCCCAAGCAAAGCAGTTTTTTGTGGAAACACTTGGGTTGACCATGGCTTCCGGGTCAGACGAGTATGGTTGGATGGAGCTGGTTGCTGCTGATCAGGGCTTCCGGTTGGGCGTCGGCGCATGCCATGACGCTGGTCAGCCAGTACAGCCGGGCAATAATGCCGTGGTCACAATGACCGTTGATGATGTGGTTGCAGCTAAAAAGACCTTGGAAGGCCGCGGCGTGCAATTTGTTGGTGACATTGTGGAAGTGCCTGGCCATGTCAAAATGATATTCTTCAAGGATGTGGATGGCAACTACTTCCATTTGGTACAAATGCTTTCGGTAGAATAAAGAAATGTTTCCAGGAAATTAGATAAGCAGCTTGCAGTGCTCTTCGTACGCTTCGCTGGTTGCCAAGACTTCGTCGCAGACCAGGCACTGGAATGGCGGCATAAGTTCTGCTGCTAGCATAGCAGAGGCGGCTTGTGAACCTGCGGTTTCTGGTATAAGTTCTATCCGGGGGCGTTTTCGCGGCCTACCAACCCTTCTCCTTTTATGGTCAGGATTTTCCTCGCAAAAATAGTCGTAGCCAATTTTGAGCTTTTTCAGGAGATCTGTGCGGAGCCATTTGGCTAGTCTCACGGCTCCTGCGGGTTCTTCGAGCTGAGAGCGATGTGTAGCCACATGAGCTTTGAATTCCGTCAGTGTAAGGCCTCGCTTCTTTTGTTCGTGACATAAATCTGCCCTCAACGAGTCGGCCCAGGGACAACGAAACAAGCACGCATCTTGCCCCAAGCAGCGGCTTGGCGGGAGGCATCGCCGTCGGTTATCGTAGCTAGTGAATCGTTTGCCGCATGTTAGACATGGGGCAGTGTTTGTGTGCCAGTCTCGTTGGTGCTTGGCTAATTTTCTTTCAGATGTAAAGGCGCTGTGTTGGCACATATCACATGAAAACCCTGCGAGCGCAGGCCCTACGGCAAGAGCCAAAAACAGCAAGAAGGTTTTAACCGTTACCACGATCTTTGCGCCATTCACTGTAGAATGTGCCCTGCAGCCCTAACACCATTGCCTGACGCGTGGGCGGGAATAGGCCCGCTGTTGGCAGGTTGGTGGCATCAACCCACAGCAGTTCGCTGTGCTCGCCTGGCAGGACGTTGACTGGGTTGCCTTCCCATGCGGTAGCAAGAAAGAGCATCGAAGTGTACTGTTTGCCCTCCCAGCTGAACTCTACCAGATGGAGGGGAGTAAGCGCAGAAGCGGCAAGCTCAATGGCCACTTCTTCTTCTACTTCGCGCAATGCTGCCTGCAAAAAGCTTTCTCCTTGTTCAACATGGCCCCCCGGCAACTTGAGGTGGGATGGGTGCTGCGCATCGCGCAGCAGGAGGAGCTGGTTGTGTTGTTGGAGCAAGACAAAAGCGCGGTGTTCAATGTTCATTGAGTAGTCTCCAAAAACCGCTTCAGGGTGGCACAATAATCAGCAGGTTGTTCATAGAATGGCACGTGACTGGCGTCAGGCACGATATGGCCGATGCCTCGCGGTAGAAGTTTTGCCATGCGCATCGTGTCGGCAGGGCTACTCTGGTCGTATTGGCCGCTTATTACAAGTGTCGGAACAAGGACGCGTGGCAGGTCTGTCCAACGGTCCCAGCCAGCGAAAGCGCCCTGGACTACAAAGTCATTTTTGCCAAAGAAATGCTGGCACACATGCCAGTTCAGTTCGCCCAGAAAACTGTTGAATGTTGCGGGTAAAGGGGATAGGCGGCAAAAATGTTTCGGTATAAAATCTTCCCGTATGATTGTACCCCAAACAGGATTATCAAAGTCTTCCTCAGCCTCAAGTGCTGCTAGCATGCGCTGACTCTCCGGTTTAAGGCTGCACCGCAACTCCTGAAAATATGCTTGGAAGGACGCTGCACTAGCAGTGAAATTAGAGAGGACTAATCCCCGCAAGCGCGCTGGATGACGTAAAGCATACTCAATGCCCAGCACAACACCCCAGGAGTAGCAAAAAAGATAGAACTGCTGAAGGTTAAGTGCGTCACACACTTCTTCCAAGTGCTGGGTGAACTGCTCAATGGTCCATAAACGCGCATCGTTAGGACGATCAGAGTGCAGTGAATCGAGCTGGTGGTATACAATTGTGTCTAGGCCCTGGCTTTGGAAGAAAATTTCAACTGGTTTGAGCATGGTGCTGGTGCCGCCAGGTCCGCCATGCACCAGTAAGACCGGTATGCCGCCCGTTCCCGAGCGTCGCGTCCATAGTTTGTAGCCATTTTTTAGGTATACGAAGCGTTCTATGGGCTCAGTCACGGTGTAGTCCAGATAAGGTTCGTAATGCATCCAGCGCCTGGCGGTAATCGTCGATGACGCCGTGCACCTGGTGTAGATGCTCACCGTTGATGTCATTTTTAATGGCGATGCATTTCATCCCAGCTGCTTTTGCTGCCTGAAAGCCAGCATTTGAATCTTCAAATACCACGCACTCGCTTGGGTCAACGCCAAGCTGCTGCGCAGCGTGCAAAAAGACAGCAGGATCAGGCTTGGCAACTAGGTTGACGTGGGAAATGCTGTACAAGTGTTTGCCAAAAATATCGTGAAAGCCCATTTTGTCTGCGTAGTGCATTAAGCCCTCAATCGTAGCATTTGTGGCGATGCAACTGGGCATCTGGTGCTCACGCAGCTGACGGTGGAAATCTTCAAAGCCTTCAATGTACAAGGTGCTTGTTTGGTTTGCCAGCGCTTCACGCACACACGCAAGCCGTTTTTCTTGGATGTCTTCTTTGCGCCATGTACCTTTAAGATAATCATATAAATGCCGTGCCACACTAAATTGGGAATGGCCAGCAAGTGAATGCACGAACTTTTTGACTGCTTCTTGCGAAATATCGGCGTTCGTATGCTTGATAATGGTCCCATCCATGTCGAAGATAATGGCTTTGATATTTTTCTTTATGGTTTCCATGCTCAAGAGGGTATCACACGGTCTTCTATCTGTGAAGGAAGGGCATGAAGCAGTTGATGCTCGTGCTATGCTGGGCGCTGACCTGCTGGCAGATGCTGGCAGGGGGTGATGTGGCCATTGTGCTTATGGCTTCTGCAAAGAAAAATGGGGTGCGTGTGCATGCCCTTGCAAGCTGCGATATTTTGGCAGAGCTAGGCCTGACGCCCGTGCTGGTGGCACAGGAGGCTGATGTGGATGCGCAGTGCTACGCCCGTAGCAGAAATATCCCCTTTGTCGGCACTAAAAGTTACTACCCAGCTGAGGTGGCAGATGCCATACGGACCGTTGCGGCGACTTATCCGGGTGCAGTGCGATGGGTGTTTGCAAACACCTACTATGATGTGCAAGCTGCCGCTCAGGTGCGCGCGGTTATTCCTGCCCCCTGTTTCTACACCGTGCACTTTGATTCCCCTCCCTGGCTAGCCGCGACAGCGGATGCTGATGAGGTGGTGTGTGTGAACTACCTAACCTATGCCAACTTGCTTGCCAAGTTGCCTGCAAAGGCGGATCGACTTTATTTTTGCCAGCCATGCTTTGACGAAAGACCGTATCAGGACTTTGTGCCTACGCAAAGTCGTGCTGCCTATTTTGAGCGCTTAATCGGCAGAACCCTTGCAGGGTGTTTTGTGTGCGCAGTGGTGGCCTCGTTTACGCCCCATAAAAATCACCCCGTGGTGTTTGATGCCTTAAAAATATTGGTAAAAGAAAAGGGGTTCCCGATTTGTGTGGTGCTTGCCGGCGAAGGGGCTCTGCGAGAGCGCTATGAAAAAATGATCAGAGAGGAAGGGTTTGAGGACCATATTTTCTTTGCAGGGCATCTTGACGATGTTCGTCCACTGCTTTATCACAGCGACGTAGTGATTAATCCAAGCCTGAGTGAACCGTTTGGGCTGGCTGCTATGGAAGCAGGGCTCTTGAGCAAGCCCCTGATAGCAACGCGGGGCACGGGAACTACTGTTTTTGCTAAGCATGAGCATACGGCGCTTGTGGTTGATTCTCGCGATCCGCGTGGGTTTGCGCATGCTGTTATCAGGCTGCTTGGTGATGCGCTTTTGCGTGAGCAACTGGGAAGCGCCTTGCAGCACGTTGTTCTCCAGCGTTTTGCACGCGCATCGACCAAGCAGTTTTATGCTAGCCTGCTACACGCAGTCCAAGCGCCGCATCATGCGCTGCACACCGATCCAACCGCAGAGGAGGGCGGAGATCAGCATCGCAACAAAGCAGTACCAGAAGGGTAAACTGCCAGCTTGCCCCAGCACTGCTGCTCGCATGCCTTCCATAGCGTACAGAAATGGGTTGGCAAGGGCTAGGTAGGCGCATAGGGGTGATTTGGCGTAGAGTATTTGCCAACTGAACTGCATGCCGCCCAAGAACAGCATGGGAAATATAACGCGCATCCACATCGAATCCAGTTTATGTACTTCGGTTGCAAGGCTTGCTAAAAACAGCCCAAAAAAACCAAAAAACAGCGCGCTTACTGCCAGCATCAAGATGAAATACACAAAGCTGAACTGGGCCGGGTTGAACTGGTGGAAGACGAATAGCAGGCCAAAGGGCAGCGCAAAGCATCCCTGGAAAAAGGCTTTCATGCTGTCCGCAATGCCGATGCGCGCGATTGCCAGCCAGGATGGTAGTGGCAAGGTAACATCATACGTAATCACCTTGTTGCCCAGCAAATCCATGATGATACCAATAGCACGCGGAAAGACTTCAAATATGCAGCTCACCACCGCAAGGGTAGACGCCGTGAACATACCAAAATCCTCACGCATACCAAAACCGGTGAGTAGATAACCCATAACCACCACTGAAATTGAGGCGTAAATAAACAGGTCAATCAACCGGTCTTTGATGGTTGGGATGAAAGTGAGTATGTCTACTCGCAACATGTGCCCCAGGACGGGCAGCGATGAAATAAGTGATCTAATAAACATAGGTTCCTTACGCATCTTTTTCGTTGATTAATTTAATAAACACATCCTCCAGACGCGCCTTTTGGTGTGCATCCTTCAGATTAGCCGGTGTGTCGATCAATCTGACAACGCCTTCATCCAAAATGCATACGCGGTCGGATAATGCCTCGGCTTCATCCAGATAGTGCGTGGTCAGCAGGACTGTAACGCCTTCAGCTTTAAGCTCTTTGATCAGCGCCCACACTTCGTGCCGCACATGCGGGTCCAGTGCCACGGTTGGCTCATCAAATAGCACTAGCTTGGGACGATGGATTAAAGCGCGTGCGATCAAAAAGCGCTGCTTGTAGCCGCCTGAAAGTGTATCAATAGTATTGTCGGCATAGGCATCCAGCTGAAAGCGCTGCATCAGCTGAGCTACGCGCTCCTGGGTGTCTGCCGCACTCAGTCCATAAAAGCGGCCGGCAAAGAGCAGGTTTTGCTTGATGGTGAGGAGCGGGTTGACATTCGGCTTTTGCGGGCAGAAACCAATCATACGGCGGTAGGCAATGACATCATCGTAAATGCTTTTGCCGTCAATGGTTAGTGTGCCGCTGCTTGCCGGAATCAGCGTAGCGATGATGGAGGACAGGGTGGTTTTACCTGCCCCGTTCACACCGAGCAAACTGACAATCTCGCCGCGCTTAATGTCTAGCGAGACGCCCTTGAGCGCCATGCGTGCTTGTGGACCGGTGCCATACGCCTTAGTTATCCCGTGCAGGGACAGAAGGGTACTCATGAATGATCCTTCGTGAGGAAATTGAAAATAGTAAAAATAAAAGTAGTGGCTGAAAAGCCACCAGATGCCGCTTACGCGGCGGCGTGTGGGGACGATACGCTCAGAAGCGAGCCCCAGTGCGGGCTGCTGAGCTTATCGGGTTACAAGAACCTTTGAGCAGACTTTCATTGCGTGCACCTTTCATGCAGGAATGATTATGTGATTTTCCAACTCTAGCCGTTTTTGTGGTTAGATGCAACAAAGGTTGCAAATAAAGGCTGTTCTATGAAAAAAGGGCCCTGTGATACATCACAGGGCCCTTTTTGTGTATGGCTTTTTAAGCAGTGGTTAGCGTTGCTCCTGTTTCACCTGGTGCCGGAAGCTCCTGGGACTGGTGGTTCGTTGGCATCTTTGGCTCTCCCACGAGCAAGCGCACTTCATCGCCCGTTAACGTCTCACGTTCAAGCAGCGCCTCAACAACGCGGTCAAGCGCATCGCGGTTTGCTTCAAGCAGCTCTCTGCCGATTTTATAGGCGGTGGTGATAAGCTCTGCCTGTAGGGTATTTGGGTCTGCCGTGATATCGAAGAGCGGCCCCGCAGACATGGCGTATTGAGTTACCATGGTTGAAGCCAGCTGCTTAACCCTTGCAACGTCCGTGGAACACCCTTCGGTGGTTGTGTTAAAGATAACCTGTTCTGCCAAATAGCCACCCAGGTGCCCAACCATGAGTGCAATCAGCTGTTCTTTGGTAAACCCGGTCTCATCACCTTTTGGCTGCCCCCACGTTACCCCGAGATTTTCTCCTCGTGCCAGAATGGTTACTTTATGCAAGTTACGCGGATGATCTTTTTGCAGTATTTGTAGCAGCGCATGTCCTGCTTCGTGGTAGGCTGTCATGCGACGTTCTTCTACCGTTCGCTCAAGGGTTGGGCGCTTCAAGCCAACCTTTGCTTTGTCTTTTGCTTCTTCTAAGTGCTCATTGGTTACGACATTGCTATTGGCTCTTGCCGCAAAAAAAGCTGCCTCGTTCAGGAGGTTTGCAAGTTCCGCACCACTAAAGCCCGGCGTGCCGCGTGCGATTTCATGCAGGTTAACAGCAGGATCAAACTTGATTTTTCTAGCATGAACTTGCAGAATAGCTGCTCTGCTTGCCATGTCTGGCAAGGGTACATGTACAATGCGGTCAAAGCGACCTGGGCGGGTCAGCGCTGCATCCAGCATTTCGGCACTGTTGGTTGCGCCG
>RGUK01000709.1 GCA_010027825.1 bacterium | reverse complement strand
TTGATGACGCCCATTACGCGGCAGCTCCGAGGATCTCCACCTTCTCGGCCTGCAGCTTGGCGATCTCCTTGCGGATTTCGTCGAGCTTCTTCGTTTGCTTGCGATTCTCCTCGATCGCGGGATCCTCGCGCCCGTTGGCCAGCGCGAGGAACTGAGCGATGCCCTCGCTTGAGCGCAGGTCGTTGGCTTTCAGGGCCTCGTTGGACTTGCCTTCAAGGGCCGAAGCACGCTCGGCGTCCATCTTGTCTATTTCCGCCTGTTTGTCGGCCGCTTTCATTGCGATGCCGAAACCCTTCTTGAGCTTCTCGGCTTCGCGGGCGTACGTCTCTTCGTTGATCGCCCCGCGCTCAAGCTGGGCGTCAAGAGCCATGAGGCCGTCCTTGTACTCCTTGATCGCCTGCTGCCCACCAGGGCCAGCCGCGGCGCCAGCAGATGCGTTAAAGAAATCGTCGGCGGCCTTGGTCTTAGCCTTCTGCCGTGCGGCCTCGTCTTTCGCGTCCTGAGCGGCAGTCTGCTCTTCTTTGGCGTCGGCCGCTGCCGCCTCGCGAGCCGCTTTGGCGTCGGCCTCTTTTTGCTGCCTCTCGCGTTCGCGCTGTGCTTTGGCCTCCGGATCGTTGAGCCGATTTCGCGCCGCCTGCACGGCACGGCCCGCGGGCCCCCTCTCGGCATTCTCGGCTTCGCCACCGAAGATGGCACGACCCGCGGCCGCCGCCGAATTCGCAGCAGCCTGATTCATCTCCTGCGTGTTTTGCTCTGCTTGTCGGCGCAGTGCTTCTTGCTATTGCGTCAGTTCCGGTAGCCTCGCTTGCTTTAAAGCATAAAATTTCAGCTGATGTGGCTGTAAAGGTCCTCGCGGGACTTGGAGGCACTATCATTACAGCCACCGCTCTTTTTGCTATCGCAGTTAAATGCGATTCGAAGCTGAATGCGTCTAAATAGCTCTAACTTTCTTATCGGAAAGCGCTTCAATCCCAGGGAGTGTGCCAAATTCGATGTATTCGAGTGTGGCGCCTCCCCCAGTCGAAATATGAGAAATTCCCTTTTCTAGCCCCGAACTTTTAAGTGCGGCGATGCTGTCACCCCCGCCCACAACACTTTCCGCCCCACTGTCGGCAATCGCTTTTGCCATTGCAAAAGTGCCTTTTGCAAAAGGAGCAAACTCAAAGACGCCAAGTGGGCCATTCCACAAAATGCTCTTTGCATTTCCAAGTTCTGAAGAGAAAAGAGCGA
>RGUK01000708.1 GCA_010027825.1 bacterium | reverse complement strand
AGAAGAGGCTGAAGTAATCACTCCTGAAATGGCGCTCAACAACCTCTTGAATAGCACCCTAGTCCTGCTTACCGCTGTTGATCCTGAGGCTGAAACGGCGCTTCCTGCTCTAAGAGATAGATTCATAGACTGGCATAATTCTTTGTGGTCCCTCGCTAATTGTCCGGCGCTCCCGGTCATCAACCAAGAGCACGTGCGCACCGTTTTGGAAAAGGCAAAGGAGCTGATGGCTGAAGTACAGGAGAGCACGTTTCTTAAAGAAGAACATATTGCGAATGCGAAACGATTAATGGAGGCTGAAGCCCCCTCCGCCTTGGTGGCCCTTCTCCGAGCAACCCATATGCTCGCGAACAGTGCCTTTGCTCAAGCATCTCAGCCTGCGGAAAGCATGAGCGAAGCAGACTGGGCATTGGTAGGGACTGCATTCGCACCTATGGATTACCTAACAAAGCGTCTTCATCCACCAGCAGCTGCTGGTAGAGGAGATGGTGTCGTTTTCTGCCGCATGCAATAAAGCCCGCTTCCTTTTTCATACCGGCGCTGCTTCTGGAGTGAAGCAGCGCCTTGTTTTTAGGCATAATCCAATTATCTTTGCTTTTTGGCCATCAAGTCGACAGAATCGCCTCTCCTGGTAGAATAGAAGCTCTTTTTTGCTTATCTGGGAGTACATTGCATGCTTGAACACATTTCTACAGCACTTTGTTATGGCTGGCTTGTTATTGGCATCCTTTTTCTGGTCGTTGAACTCCACATGCCAGGCTTTTTGGGCTTTGTGTCGTGTGCGCTGGGCTGCGGTGCTGCAGCGGCTGGCGCTTATTTTCAAATAGCCTTATTTTGGCAGTGCTGGATTGCCGTCGGCGCAGCAGGGCTCAGCTTTGCCGCGTTGTGGCTGATTTTTGCAAAGCCTGCGCGCCATGAGGCTTATCGCAGTAATGTGCACGGGCTTATTGGCAAACAGGCAACCTCGAATTTCTAATAGTGTTTTTGGTATTTTTCGTTATTTTGGCGCTCTTTTTGGTGGCTACGCTCCTGCGAGCAACGTACTTGGTTCGCCAAGCTGAGGTGATTATCATCGAGCGCTTTGGTAGCTACCATGCGATGCTGGAAGCGGGTATACACTTTGTTATCCCCTTCATTGACCGCCCTCGCACGGTGCCGATCCGCCCGGAGCCCTACGAATTCGGGGACTGGCGAACGGTCGGGGTCACCTCGCTGCTGATCATCGACATC
>RGUK01000707.1 GCA_010027825.1 bacterium | reverse complement strand
GTGCTGTTGCAATTGTTCCATTCGTAATAGTTCCGTTAGTAATTGTCCCATTCGTAATAGTGGCCGCAGTCGATGTGGTAGTTCCGGCGATTAGGGTCGAGATTGTGCCATTAGTAATGTTCGCACCAGTGCTAATCGTCCGGCCTCCGGTGGCAGTACCATATGTCAAATTTCCAGAAAGCTGTGCATTTACATATGTCCCGCCTGTCAGCGCGTCCTCAAACAGATTGTAAACCGTCGTTCGGTTCGCAGCTATTTGAGGGCTTGCTATCGATGACGAATTAGCAATAAGCAACAGATCCGCAGTGCCTACCGACGTTCTCTCTTCCTGGGTCGAGATTAGCCCGGCATAAATATTGGTCTCGTCGATAAGGTTGTGCAGACCCGCGGCCGTGACCGTGCCGTTGGTTGCGAAGTCGAAATTGCGATCGAGTACGTTTGCCATATTAAGTTGTAAACCTCAGTGCGGTTGCGAAGATTGTTCCCGCAGGAATTGTTCCTGCGGTTGCGCCTTTCCCGATTATGTTGAATCTAACAACATCCGTCGCTATCGGGAAAAAGTCTGTTAAAACCAGTGCCGTGCCAGTGGTTGATCCAAGGCTATTGATCGAAGCGAACACAATGTCACCAAGCTGGCATGGCAACGCAAATGTGCCAGTTGTGGTGTCGTTGGCAGCGTGTGTTTGAACCGTCCCCCCAGTAAATGGGAATGTGCCATATGATACCTTAGTTATATTCGGACCAGTAGCTCCAATCTCCAGGGTCCCAACCGTGGCAACCCCATCCACTGCAAGCGACCCGGTGCTCTTTACCCCGGTCGTAGATATCTGTAGGGCCGAAACTCCAGCCTCGTCGCCACTGGAAATGGCTCGCAGTGTTCCGTCGACAATGTTGCTACCAAACGTCTTTAGAAGCTGGTTGTAGCTAGTGCTGATTGTCTGTGTGCCAAGTGTTGCCATTAGTGGTTCATCCTGTTTTTGACCAGGTCCCAGGCAACGGAAAACAGTAGCCCGGCGACCCCAGCGATTGCGAAAACCTTGGAACGTAGGTGTTCCAGGGCAGAAACTCTATTTACCACATCTGCGTAGTTTGACAAGCTGGTCTCGACCATTTGATACAATTGGACCTGGCGCTCTTCCATCCGGGCCAGCTTGACCTCTATGCTCCATACCTGGTCTTCACTCATTGCGAGACTCCAGGTACTTGAGACTGACCGCAAGATGTACGACC
>RGUK01000706.1 GCA_010027825.1 bacterium | reverse complement strand
TTGCACAGGCGAAGTCTCCTTACCTGTTAAATCAGCGTCAATTCAATTTACTATCTGAAATAGAAATCGAATTAGAAGGTATTGCAAAGAGTTTTGTTGGTGGCGTACACTATGAACTACTAGCATACCGGGTTAAGGATTTGATTGAGCGGGTTAGCGCGCTAACGGGTAAGAATGTGACGGAGCACATGCTAGACAAGGTTTTTAGCGAGTTTTGCGTAGGAAAGTAGCATGATTATCCCGTGACAGGGGCAAAAAGGGAGAAGGGTGATGGCTGGCGTTGCATGGCAGCGCGCTCTTGCATTGCTGCTAATGGTGCTGATGGGCGGCAGTTTGCTTGAAGCTCGCGTCGTAAGGAAACGTGCGCGACAACAACGCAGCATGGCTGCAAAAAAGGCCATTAAGCGGCGTGTTGCTCCCAGAAGGCGTCGCCGTAGGAGTTCCGGTCTGGCGGTGGTGCCGCGGTCTCAAGTTCCCACTTTTTCAAAAACCATATGTAAATTTTTTGCTGAGGGTACCGTGCATACCGCGCGCCGTGGCAACAACGATGAAGTAGTCTGGGGCAAAAAAAAGACCGACCCTTTTAATGAACTCATCTTGTCGTGGAATGCTTTGCGTCCTGGACAGGGGCATCTAACTATTTGGGTAGCTGTTAACACGGCTGCCAGTGGCAAACCACAGTGGTCATCGTGGCATCGCTTGGCGCTGTGGGGGGCTAAGCGACAACTTACTTTCTTGAACAAAATGCATCCGTATGTGCACACGCGTCACTGCCGTGTTGCCCTTCAGCACGGGCGGTTGGCGTACGGTTTTCGGGCGCGTGTGGTGTTTCACGATGGCGCTAAACCAGAGTCGCTCAAGGCATTATTTGGCTGCATTTCGCGGTTGAATCACCACAAATTGGTGCTGCCCGACAAGTCGATTAAAACCGTAAAGCCGCATCCTCGCTACACGAAAATCTCCCAGTTCATGCTCAACCATCCGCGTAAGAAGGACATTTGCTCGCCCGTGAGCACGGCAATGGTGGTGAGCTATTTTCATCGCTTGATGTACGGCACCAAGCCCCACCGATCTATGTCTCAATATGCCCTCGAATTTACGAAAAATGTGCATGACCAGGGCTATTTGAACATTTACGGGAACTGGATTTTAAACACGGCGCATGCATTTCATGCCTTGAACGGGGATGTATACTTTTCAGTGCAACGCCTTAACAGCTTTTATGATCTG
>RGUK01000705.1 GCA_010027825.1 bacterium | reverse complement strand
AAGCGCGCATGCGCAGCAAGGCCGAGCACGAGGACGATTCCTGCCGGTGGGAGGACGCGCAGTTGGTTGTCGCCAACGGCTTCCGCGCCGAACTTCTGGCGAAAGTCCAGAACGACGAGAACCGTTTCAGCGTCGTGCTGGACAAGGCCGTGGGAAAAATCCCGCTGAACCTCCACGGTCCGGCGCTGCGCAAACTGGTCAAGTCCGAGTTCACGAAGCACGCCGACTGGGACCGCCACGACGAACGCCGCACGTCGGCGATCGAGCAGCGTGGTTCCGGCAGCAAGCGGAAATCGTCGGCCATGGCCCATCTGCGGGAAGCGCTGGAGGGCGGCGATGCTTGACCTCCTCCCGCAGTGCTCCGATCCCGATCTTGAGCGGGCGATCGTCGCCCTGCTAATCGCCGACAACGAGGCGTTCAAGCGGGTCGCCACGCTCCGCCGCAAGGATTTCTCCGACACCACCCTCGGCGCCATCTACGACGCCATGCAGGACGTCTACAGCGAGGGGCGGCCGGTCAACCTCGTCACGCTCAAGTCGCGTCTGGAGGGCATGCGGATTGACGAGGGCACGGGCCTCGACGTCGTCCGCTCCCTGGCCGTCGCCGGCAGCCTGCCGCCGATTGAGGACATTGTCCGCCAGTTGAAGGCGCTGGCCGAGAAGCGCGACATCGCCATGTACCTCGCCACACTGGCGATCCAGATCGGCGAGGACGCGAAGAACGCTGCGGCTCTGGCGGCCGACGGCGTCGCACGGCTGAACGATTTCATCGCGGCCATGAACGCCGAGGCGCGGAAGGACGACCCGCACCTGTTCGACGCCAGCCAAGCCTTCCTAGAGCGGCTGCAGGCGGATGACGATCCGGTCGAGATACCGACCGGCATCGCCGAGCTGGACGCGGCGACGGGCGGCCACCACCGGGGGCAGTTCACGATCCTCGGCGGCCGGCCGTCGATGGGCAAGTCTGCGCTGATGCTGTCGTCGGCGCTGCGCACAGCGCTCAAGGGCTACGGCGTTCTGATCTTCAGCCTTGAGATGACGATGGATCAGATCGTCGCCCGCGCGCTGACGGACTTCGGGTACACGCAACCCGTGATCGCCTACTCGGACTTGAAGCCGGGCAAGGTCAACCAAGCGCAGATCCGCCGGCTGTACGAAGCGGCCGAGACCTTCAAGGGCATGCCGATCCACATCGACACCCAGAACGGTCTGACGGTGGCGGACATCCAG
>RGUK01000704.1 GCA_010027825.1 bacterium | reverse complement strand
CGGTGAGCCGAACATCTTCATTGAGAAGATCGTCCGCAACGAGGACAACGGCATCGTCACCGTGACCTTTGACAACGGCATGAAGCGCAAGTACTCTTGGGGTCACAAGGCTCTCATCCTTGAGACTCCGGATCGCAACGCCTTCCGCCGCAACTCTCTGCGTCGTTACGGCTACCCCAACTACCTGGACTACTGCTTCAGCGGTTCTTACTGAACCCTGCCAAGTAGGTGTGGTGGGGGTCAGGAGCATCATTGTGATGGGTCTCCTGTGAAAGCCTCCTGACCCCCGCTGCAACCGGTAGACAACTGAATAGACGCAAGTCATGGATTCCCCTCGCCTTCGGGCGGGGGGTTTTCATTTGTTTACATTGCATTTTGAAACTCGTTCTCGATAGCACGCCGCCTGCTCGATGGCTTTCGAGAAGCCCCGCATTCCAATCCTAATCCAACGAACTAAACCTTGAAACCTAGATACTGTCATCAGGTATTAAAACGATAGGCGAATATCCCCATGCTCAAGAAGATCCAACGAATCCTAAACCTTGAATCTATTGCCAATACTGCTACTGGCACGCCAGCAGCAGGCGAGCCAGCAGGTGATACAGATCTCAACCTTAATCTCAACGAAGCAGTCAAGGATACGATTGAGATTGGTGGCAATATCGCTCGTTACCTAGACTACAGAAACAGTCCCAATGATCCTGAAGTTCATATCGCAGGATACGGATTGTGGAAATTGTCCTACCTCAAGAGAGATATTCAAAAAGATTTGAATTCACTAGCCCAAATGGTAGGCACCCGCCCCGCATCTCAACTACTACAGATACTGACAGATGTAGAAGGAAAGAAATCATCCAATTTGTATGTGGCATACAAACTCGCAGCACTTGCAGAAGTAGAAGAGTTCCTAGAGAGACCAACTACCAAGAGAGCATTGACCAGAATGAGAAAGAGTAAGTGAGTAGAGAGAGTGTGATCGCAGAGTGATGCGGAGCAGAGAGTATGCGAGAGTGTGTGGGTAAAGTGAATTTTTCACCAGACGCGATTTGAAAGAGGGGGGTTTTATTTTGGAAAATGCGATGTGATCTAGGGGGGCTAGGGGTAAGAAGTTTTCTAAAACACACACGGAGGGGTCTGCGTTCGTTTCCCCATAGACTCATCCCTCTCTACCCCACCTTTGAAATACTTCGTCAAATCGGATTCCCCGAAATCGCCAAAATCCCTTTGGGT
>RGUK01000703.1 GCA_010027825.1 bacterium | reverse complement strand
ATCAGAGCGGAATAAGCGTTACGTACTTCGGTACTGAATTGGACAGAAGCAGCGGTGTGTGCAGCACTCGCTATCATACCGGCTGCACTGCCAACGACCCGACCAGCACCAGCACCAACAGCAGGACCGACAGGCCCGGTGACGGGGGCGGTGGCTGTCCCAATCGCGGTTCCAATACCTTGGCCAACGGCCCCTCCGGCCATCGTGGCCCCGATGCCCTCAGCCACTTGAGGTGTCAATGTACCTGCAAACTCACCCAGTGTTCGAGCCGCCGTGTCCCAAAAAGACTCATTATCCCAACCGGCCGCTTTACCAGTCAGTTCATTCATTTTTTGAAGGTCGCGCTTTCGCTTGTCTTCAATAAGAGCCTGTTCTAATTTTTTAGTGTCGCTCAACAAAGCCTCTGGGGCTTCAATCAAAGCGTTGGTGGTGTCAGCAAAACTGCGGGCAAAACTTTCAGTGAGTGTCTTTATGGGCTGTGCCCCGACATCTTCTGTGGGTTTGAATTTGATACCGGCCAAGGAAACAGGTGCGGGTTTATTCACCGGAATTGCCGTTGGGTTAGTATCTGGTATACCGCTATTGACTACGGTCTTTGCACCATCAACCCTTGGTGGTAACAACCCTTGGTAGTCTTCCGGGAAAAGTTCATTGGCCATTGGAACCGGTTAATATCCCTCTGATAATCTGTTCTTGAGCCAGTGTAATAGAAGGATTGTTTTGTTTCAACATAGAAATATATTTATCTACGGCCAAGGGTCGTTGAAGTGGTGAAATTTGAAGTAAAGACTGTTTTGTCTCAATGATGTTTTGTTTAAACTCAGGCTCTACCGTAATACCGGTTCCGGGCTCAAGTTCAATCAATGTCGGAGCAAACTTGCGGTTTTGAGTAGGTTTCACATTGACAATGTAGCGGTCTACCTGTGCGGCCAATTCTTCCGGAGTTTTGTATTTAGAAAGATTTAAAGCGCCATCAGAACGCATTTTTCTCAAAATGGTTTGAGTGTATGCATTAATGGTGGCCGCATCGGTGGTCTGTAAATCACCTGGGAAACTCTCATTAAGTTTACCCATCAAACTTTTTTGCACCTGTTCAGTCACAAATTCATTTGCTTTGATTTGGTCAGCCATACTTGTCGGTTTCTCACGGCTAAGTCTGTCGTTGGTGGCTGCGGCGCGGCGGTCGGCAGCGTCAATCTGTGCTTGTGTCCGGCGGTCGGCAGCGTCAAT
>RGUK01000702.1 GCA_010027825.1 bacterium | reverse complement strand
GAGCGGTCGGATATGGCACACGGATGAACAGGCGTATACAGTATACCGCCGTCCATGCCCTCCGCTGCTTCACTTGTACACTAGCATACGGGAGTCTGGAGCGACTAGGCCAATCGTGCGTAGGTGGTGACATACGGGCGTTTAGGGAGCCCGTAAGGTTGACTACGTGACGCCTAGCGGTAGTATGTGGGAATGACAGCAATGCCGACGAACATCGACGGGGTGCGGTGGTTGACGATCGCGGAGGCGGTGGACTTCATGGGGTGCACCGACGGCTGGGTGCGGGCCCTGTGCCGCGACGGCAAGCTCGAAAGCCGCATGCTGGGCCAGCGGCTGCGTCTGGTGCGTGAGAGCAGCGCCGCCCACGTCAGGGACAGCCTGAGCACCCGGGCCAACGGCAAACGCCACATGGCCAAGCGGCCGGCCGCTAAGCGGAAAAAGCCCAAGAAGTAGGGTTTCCCCGGGGAAAACGGCCCCCAAAAAAATTTTTCTCACCCGGTTGACGCCTAACTACCGATAGCCTACAGTACGGGGGTCAGGCACATGAGACCTGACGCAACGCAAGCCGGAAGACGAAACAATGGACACGATGATCACCGACACCAGCCGACAGACTGCCCTTGGCAACGAATACCTGTACGTCGAGATGCAGTGCGGCAAGCATGCGGCGTTGGTGGTGGTTTGCCGTGGTGCCACCAACTACGTGCAGGTTGTGGTTCAAAACGCCATGAATCGTGCCTGGCGTGGCATGGGCAAGCGGTTTGCGACCGTTGAGGCAGCGATGGCGGCCTACAAGACCGACGCCATTCGCAGCATGATCCAGACCGCCTGCGGGATCTCCTGACCGACCAAAAGGTGGGGCCACCCGGCCTGCCGACAGTTGCGAAACGGGTGGCAATCGAACACAGGATTTTCCGGCCAAGGAGGGCCAATCATGCCGCGCCGCTGGAACGCCGCCCTGCAATCGCTCGTGCTTGTCCGCCTCGGCCAGGAGCTTGGGACATCGAGCGAGCTAGCGCAGGGACTGGCGGGTGCGATCGACTGGCTGCTGTCCATTGCAGCCCGTTTCTGCTCTTGACCACCTACCGCTACCCGATAGCCTATCTACCGCTAGGTGGCACCCAAAAAACGGTTTGACTCATTGGTGAACAGAGGTACAGTTACGCCCCAACACTGAGGAGACCACCCATGGCTGACCCCCACAACAACGAGTACCAGGCCGCCGTGAGC
>RGUK01000701.1 GCA_010027825.1 bacterium | reverse complement strand
TTTCCATAGCCGATTAAAGCAAGGTTGTCCTTGTACGGACTGAACCACTCCACCGCATCTTCTACAACCGCTTGCAGGTAGTTGCCCTTGTTGTGTTCTGGTCGAATCTCATCCTTGCTTCGCCTTGGGTCTCCTTTCCCTTGCATTAGACAAAAGAAGTCTCCGTTCACGATAATGAGTGCGTTACGTTCAACCGCTTCATCCAAGTCCTTTTTGAGCAACGCTCTATCGCATTTTGGATTGTCCCAATGTAAGTCGGAAATCAACAAAAAATCACATGATTTGCCTTTTATAGTAATTAGGTGAATGTTTGGCTGCATCTGTTGAATTGAGTGTATCATTATGTGGCTTGGTTAACGCCACAAAGATAGTAACCTTAATTAAGTCAGTTTTTTCATAAAAATCTATCATATTTGCAGTATGAGTAGCGAGTTTGAGTCTGACACTCCCGTTAAGTACAAAATGAAACTTGTACCTGGGCATTCTCCTCCCGAGCCGCAAGGGGTTAAGCTAACTGATATAAAGAAAGGCAACCTCAAAAAGCTCTTGGAGATTGAAATGTCCAAGACAATTCAAGGGGCTACTGTGGCAGTGGAGTGCAAGGCCCCATGCCCCTTCAAGGAAAACAAGGGACCAGGACAAGAGAGTTGGACATACCTGCCAGGTAAGGCTGGTTATGATTACGTGCCAGCAGCGTGGTATGCACAGTGCCAAGTGACCCTGTTAGCTTGCCAAAGGGAGAAATGTTGGCTCTTGGAGTATCTGCCTGAGAAAACCAAGATGTACATAGTGCATGCAAATCAGGCATGGCAGGGAACAAAGGAATACGCCAAAGATGTTGCTTCTGGATTTGCTGCTGATCCATTGCAGTTTACAAAAGAATTTACAAAATCCATGGCAACAGATCCCCAGACATACCATTCTGCATTTCAGGCTGCTGGAATGGTTCCGGGGGCTGGAGCACCGTTTGATGTAGCTGATGCTGGTCTTTACCTAGCTCAAGGTGAGCCAGAACAAGCAAAATTTTCTTTGTTGATGGGATTGCCCGTTGCTGGTGTAGTTGGTAATATTGCAAGAGCCGGAAGAGGTGGAAAGGCAGCAGTTCAAGCAGCAAAATCAGCTGAGACTGCTGCTTCCAAAGAACTTCAATACGCCGCAAGGCCGGCATCCATGGCTCGTAATGTAGAATTCCCTTTTGAAAGGCAGTCATCACCGGCTCCAACCGAACTG
>RGUK01000700.1 GCA_010027825.1 bacterium | reverse complement strand
AGCTGGTCAAAATAGTTGTGATCACCGGCCGGGCCGGGCCAAGACAGGGTCATATCGGATACTCCGATTGGACCCTCTGCAATCCCATTACCGTAGCCGAATCATCAAATACGAAAGGAATTCCAGTTTGCTGGTTTGGCCAATTCGATGTTTGCAAAATTCCCTCAGGATTACTACAGCGCCAGTAGTTTATTCCTGGAGTTTTATCCAATCCCATCGCCTCCAACCGCTGGCGAATTTCCTCGGTGACCGAAAATGATGCGCCGTAATGCGTTGCTGGCTCTTGTCCATTTGCGGACAATTTGCATCCGTAACGCTCTGGACGCGACGTGTCTCTTTGCGTTCCATCGTCGCACGGAAACGCAGTATCAAGTGCCGCAATCGCGCCGGGCATGGCGTCAGCGGCGCAAATGACATGGACGGTATGCACCCATAGCGTGGGCATTAGTAGATGCTCCACTTATTGTTAAGATAATTACGGATGAGATTAATGTTTCCGTCTGACAAGGCATCGCTGTAATGCAGCACTTCCAGCAAATCCCCTCCAAATGGAAAGGATCCAACGTTCAGCGAACCTATATCCACGGTTGCATTTCCAGACGGGGATGTTTGATTCGAAGAAAAAAGCGCACTAGATGAGCCGTTTACGATGTATGACGCTTTCAGTCCAACACCGGCGCTTTTCGCGACAAATACATAATAATTCTGGACAGCAGGAAGAACAAAATTACTTGCGTTAACATCGTAATAAGTCCCAGTAACAGAAGCTTGGCTTAAAATTAAAGTGTTATTAACGATATAAATGCAGCCAAAATTTGCATTTAATGACCTTGCGACTACAAAAATTGTCCTTAATGATGTTTGTAAATTAGAATTAATTGTGGTGTTTCTAAAAAAATCATTTGTGCCGTCGAATCTAACAACTGATCTTCCATTTTTTATGGATAATTTAATTGCTGGTTTTTTAGAACCATCGGATTGAACTAAATTCCAGTTGTTCTCACTTTTATCGCCCCAATACCCCACCGGATCACCATCCGCCGTTGCCGCCGTGGTGCCGTTGCTGTTCTGAAACAGCGTGCTGGCATCGCTGGCATCCAGCCAAAGCTGAAGACCTGGGATATTTGCCGGGGTAAACGGCAGGACATCAACGGCCAAGCCAGCGCCCAACAGCGGAAGGGCCATTACACCGCCACCTCGATATAGGTCATATGACCAGCGACATTCACC
>RGUK01000071.1 GCA_010027825.1 bacterium | reverse complement strand
GAGAGCCTCCGAGGCGAGCTCACGGCCGAGGCTCTTCTTCCCTCTCACCGAATGATCGAGGAGCACCGCGACCCCCGGCACCGGATCGGCGAGACCGACGAGGAAGACCCCGTCGGCGTGAGCACCCGCGCCACCGGCGTAGTATCCATGCCACGAGACGAATCGACCTTGAAACCGCCCCGAGGCCGCGCCTTTGAGGGCGCGATGCTCGACCTTGAAGGAGAGATGCTCGAGGGCTTGGAGGCCGCGCCGGATCCGCTCATTCCCTCGGCCGTCGGGATTGTCGCACCGAAGGAGAACGGGCCGGAATGTCGACGAGCCGCGCCCCGGTCGCGAAGGCCCGGCGGAGCACCGCGTCGAGGAGGATCCGGGCATCTTCGAGAGTGCCGATATGGTCGAGCACGCGCTCGATCTTCGCCTTCTCATCGTCGGAGAGCTCGTCGAAGGCGAGCCTCCTTTGAGGGCCGGCCTCCTCGATCCGGGTCCGAATCTCTTTCGCCCAAGCCTCGCGCCGCTCGGAGATGAGCTTCTCGGCCGAGTGGTACCACGAGATCGAGACAGTGACGAACCCACGGCCCACGCGGAGAGCCCGCACGAGCCATTCCCCGTCGTCGTCGAGGCGAATAAATCCGCCGCGACTTCCGAGAGTCACCGTGAGGCTATTCTCCTCGCGGGCCGTGAGCACAGTTTGCCCCTTCTTCTTTGCGAGGAGGGCCGGTCGGTCGTCGGTCTTCGTGAAGGCCGCGTCTCCATGTTCGCGGAGAATCTCTTCGATCCGCTCCCCTTCGGCTTCCTCCCACCGGCGAGCCTTGCGCAGCGAGCGCGGGAGTGAGCCTTGCACCGCGAAACTCGCGAGCTTCACCGTCTCGGGGTCCATCCTCGCTCGCACGTCGAGGAGCACCGTCGGCCGGCGAGACACGGGGGCCGGGGGTGCCGGTGGAGTGGCGAGGCCGAAGATCGTCGCGCCCTCGGGAGCGAGGCCGAAGATCGTCGCGCCCTCGGGAGCGTACTTCTTCGCGAGCTCGCGGATCGCGGCGGCCACGCCGGGGAGCTCGCCCACCGTCGGCAGTCGGTTTGCTCCATCGGTGAGAGTCTCGCGATCCTCGTCGAAGATGAGAGCACTCGCCCACACCGAAAAGGAGGCCCGGCCGGCCGCCCCGTCGAGCACACACGGCCCGAACTGGACCGCCGCGAGCACCGTCTTTCCCTCCACCTTGGCGATCGGTCGGGGGAGCGAGGGTATTTCAGCGTCGAGCATCTCGACCAACGGCTCGCCGATGCCGACGGGGAGGTGGCCGAGTGGCCGAAGCCGACGAAGTATCCGGCGACGATGCAGTCGACCGCCTTCGCCCGGCTCGCCGGGTCGGAGACGTGGGAGTCGAGCCACCGGTGAATATCTTCTCGGAGGAGCACCCTCCGCCCTTCGGAGTCGGTATCGGTCTCGAGGCCGCGCCACTCCGGCCGGTCGCCCTCGAGCTCGATCGTCGCGTGAGAGATCGTGGCGAACATCGACCACCGAGCGACGGCTCGGCCACCGGGGCGAACGTGGAGAGGTCGAGCGGGAGGAGCCGGTCTCCGCCATCCTCCGAGGCCGTCGCCGAGCCGAAGGCGGGCCGGCCGGCGGGGTGCCGATCGGTAGGGGTGAAGTCCCACGGCATCTCGACGTGAAACTCGAAGACCGGCGACCCCAGCGGCGCGACCACGTCGGCAGTGCTCGCCCGCTCCTCGGCGATCTCCTCGAAGGTCTCGGCGAGCCGCTCGAGCACGCGGGCCGTTTCGAGCATCATTCCGCGAATGTAGACCGGGCTCGAAGTCGGGAGGCCCGGCGGGTCGATCGGCTCTTCGGCGAGGGTCTTCTCCATGCTCAAAATCGCCTCCTTGGGACCGGGGCCGATAACGGCCCGATAATGCCCCCTATCGGGCCGTAAGGGTAAAGGGTCGGTAGATCGCCCCGAAGAGCCGGCTCGCCTCCGCCTCCGCCTCGGCCCGCTCCTTCGACATCCACACGACCCACGCCGGCCGGCCGTCGGGCCGGGGAGCCGGGTCGAAGACCCCTTGTGGGCGAAGAAGGAGGCACCGCTCCTCCTCGGCCGCCCGCGCGAGCCGCTCGAGGCAGTCGGCCCGCGAGCACACCCACGAGCTCTCGTCGGCCGGCCGGCCCGCGCGGCCGAGCCGCTCGACGAGCACGAGGACCGCCTCGTCGGGATCGAGCCGGGTCTCACAGTAGAGGCAGTAGGGGGCAGCGATCACGACCGGGCCTCCCGGTCGACCGGAATCCGACCACGGGGAATCTCGCCACGCGGCACCGGCCCCACGCCGGCCGGGAGACTCCGCTCCCGCTTGGCGAGCTCGGCCTCGATCGCCGCCTCGAGAATCTCCGAGACCGTCACCCTCGGCAGAGCGTAGAGGGCGGCGCGGTTCACCCGGCCGACGAGGTCGCTCCTCACCCGCACCGTCCACCGCTCCCGGCCGCCTTCAAGCCGACCGGGTCTCTCGCTCGAAGAGGCCCGCTTGGCGCGGCTTCCTCGCGAGCTCGCCGGCGAGAGCCTCGCGAGGGCTTTCCTTGGGGGCCGCTTCTTCGTCTTCGTCGTCACGTTCAATCCTCCTCGGGGCTGTCGCCGGCTCGGCCGGCTCGGGGAATCCTTGGTCGGGGAAAAGCATCTCGAAGCACCGATCCTCGAGCCGAGGCTCGCCTCGGCGGGCCGGCAGCACTTCGACGACCCTCGCGCCGAAGAGACTCTTCGCGTGAGCCACGAGCTCGAGCTCCTCGACGCCGGCCGGTGTGAGCCGCGCCTCCTTCTCGACTCGCCGGAGGCCGGCCCGGTGCCCGGCTTCGATCGCCTCCTCGCGAGACGCTCCTCCGGCCTTCGCCTTCTCGAAGGCGGCGCGGGCCGCCGCTCGGGCAGTCTCCGACCACGTCTTCGCGATCGCGATCCGAGGGTCTTCGGCCGGGGGTATCGGAGGTCGACCGGCGACCGGATCGGGCTTCCTGCGCGATCCTATCGCGTCGTTTTTCGGCCCCGAGCCCGCCGGCGGGCGGGTTGTGGTGTTTTCGCTCATCAGAGCTCACGCGAAGGGGTTGGAGTCGGGGTCCCACTCGGCGAGCGGTTTCGCTCCGACCGGGTCTCCGACTTCGTCGCGGGCCGGCCGGCTCGTGAAGTAGCTGGCCCCGTAGTCTCCGACGAGCCGCACCCAATCCCCGTCGGCACCGCTGCGATTCTTCAAGATGCCCACGTCGAGCGGAGTCTCATTCCCACGCCACGCCATATCGACGAAGTCGCGCCGCTTCTCTTTGTCCCACGCCATATCGGCGGAGGGGTTGTGAGTGCCGAGGATGAGGTCGGCCTCATGCTCGATCCCACCGTCGCGGAGATGATGCGGGGCCGGCCGGGCCTCGGCGAGCACTCGCTCCACCCGGCGGATCCGCTCCTCGATCGAGTCATCTCCCCCGTCATCGTAGAGGCTTCGCTTCGAGCTCTTCTTCTTCTTCGAGGGGTCGAGGGCCTCGAGGAGCCGGCGGCCCCACCCGTCGCGAAGGGCTTCGCGGTTCACCTGCGCCGCGATCACGACCGGGCAGTCGAAGGGGAGAGCGATCCCCTCGCGGAGCCGCCGGCACGCCCACGCGGTCTCCATGTCGCGCCGCCCCTTGGCGAGATCGGGGCCGTCGTGGGGAAGCCTTTGCAAGTAGTCGAGCGCGACCCCGGCGACCCCGTGGGCATCGTGCACCGCTCGGCAGAGTTTCGCGACCCGGTCGGCCCCGGCCCCGCGCTCCTCGATCACGACGAGCCGACGAGCCCTCTCGATCACGAGCTCGCGGGCACGGGTGAGGAGCTCGATCTTCTCCTTCGAGAAACGCTTCTCGCCCCCGTCGGCCAGCCAATCCCGCACGTCGCCTCGATTCCACCGGCGGGAGTCGGAGTAAGAGGAGAGCATCGTCTCATCGGGCACGAGCTCGGCCGCCGCGAGGGCGAAGAGCCGGTAGAGGATCGAGACTTTCGTCTCCTCGTGAGAGACGAAGACGACCGCTCCTTCGGAGGCTTGCTCGAGGAGTTTCCACGCGAGCCACACGAGGACGCTCGTCTTCCCTTGCCCCGGCCGGGCCGCCACACCGACGAGCTCCTTCGGCCGGAGTCTCACGCGAGCCTCGTCGAGCTCACGCCACCCGGTCGAGAAGCCGGGCTTCACGAGCCGAGCCTCGGCCTCGATCGCCGCCACGTCGAAGATCGGAGGCAAGGGCACCACGGCCGAGCGGGCCGCGATCTCGTCGAGGGCGGCGCGGGCTTGGTCGATGAGCTCTGCCGAGTCGACCTTCCCTTCGCCGGCCGTCGTCGCGAGTGCCGAGAGGTCTTTTCCGAGACGCTCGCGGATCCGCCTCTCCTCGGCCCGCTCACGGGCTTTCGAGATGAGGGCTTCGAGAGCCTCGCGGGAGTATCCGGTCGCCTCCTCGGCTCGGCAGAGGAGGTCTTCCACGTCGAGCGCGGCCCGAGGCCCCCGGCACTCCGCCACCGCGTCGAGCACCCGGTCGACCGCCTCGCGGCGGGCCGTGTCGCTCGAGGCCGGGGAGACCGTCCGGAGCACGTCGTCGGCCACCCATAGAGCGGCCGGCCGGCTCTTCGAGACGAGCACACCGGCCGCGTCGGGGAGGCCGTTATCGTCGGCCCACGAGGGGAGATCGTCGCGCCCCTCCCAAGCCTCGGGGCCGATCACGACGACCGCCTCGGGGGCCGCCTTGGTGCCGAGGAGCGAGCGGCACGAGTTGCGGAAGGCATCGTCGCCGAGGTCGCCGGCGATGAGTTGCACACTCGCTCCGGGGAAGGCCTTGGCGATCCTCGCCCAATCCTGCCGGGTGAGCTCGGGCACCGCGACGAGATCACCGGCCAGCCCGAGACCAATCTCCCGGTAGAGCGAGAGCTCACGATCGCTCGCGAGCACGAGGCAGAGCACACCGGAGAGGTCGACCCCGTAGCGGGCCGCCTCGATCCGGTCGTCGCGGTCGATCTCCTCGACTGTCTTCTTCGAGGTCGCACTCACGGCCGGCCGGCCGAGGCGGGTCTTCGCCTCCCGGTGGAAGTCGACCGCGTTTTTCTGTGAATCCTGCGAGGCCCAATGCACGAGCGATCCGAGCCCGATCCTTCGCGGCTTGAAGTCGCGCCACATCTCGCGGCACTCTTTGTCTTCCTTCCACCCCTCCCACCCCTTCGAGAAACCGACCCACTCGTCGAGGAGGTCTTCCGAGACAGCTTTGAGAGCCATTCCGACCCGATACCACGCTTCCCACTCTGCGGCCCGCCAAGCCGCCAAGTGAGAGACGCACACCCGCGCGACTTCCCGATCGAGCTCGGGGTCGGGAGCGTAGTGGGAAGGCCCGGCCGCGTCTCGATTCGCCTCGCGGATCGCCTTCGCCCGATCGAGAGCGGCCGGCCGGAAGTGCCGCGCCGCGAGCCACTCCATAGCCTCCCGAATGTCGCCCAGCGGCGCGGCTTGGATCACGTCACCGGAGACCGTGAAGTATTGCCCGGAGGAGTAACGCTCGACGGCCCCGTCGCCGCCTTCGATCGCCGCCTTATGTTCATCCGATACGCGCGGCCCACGGCCGATGAGATGCACCCCTCGACCGCTCGGGCTCTTCTCGCCCCACGTTCCCCCGAACCGCTCGACGATCTCCTTCGCCCACGGTTTGAGCTCGCCCGAGGGGAGATAGGCGTCGTCGAGGTCGACCCCGATCAAGTCGTCCGAGTCGGAGAAGGCGAAGCCGACCCCGAGAGATCGACGGCGGGCCTCCTCGAGCGCGGCTTCGAAGGGTTGCCAGTTTGCCGGGTCGTGCGCCGAGACTTGGTAGTCGCCGCCCGGCTTCACCGGCACCTTCAAGGGCTTCGCGCCTTCGTTCTTCGGTGGGAAGAAGTCCCACAAGAGCCATCGGGGGATCGAGCGGAGCTCGAGGGGAATCGCCTCGGGATCGCGAGGCGGGCGGGCTTTCCGAAGTCGAGCGGCCATGCTTGCTCCCTTCACCCGAGAAGGGCTCCGAGTTTCTCGCTCACGCTCGCGGCGGTCTCCGAGTCGCGCCGCTCGAGGTAAGCCTTTTCGGCTCGCTCACGCTCGCGGCGGTCTCCGAGTCGCGCCGCTCGAGGTAAGCCTTTTCGGTTGTCTTCACGCTCCGATGCCGGGCGAGAGCCCGGAGAGTTTCAAGGTCGAAGCCGAGCGAGGCTCCGGTCGTCACGGCCCAGCGGCGCAGGCCGTGGGGTTGGAGATCGACGCCGGCCCGGCGGCCGAGGCGAGAGAGTGCACGGGCGAGGCCGCGACCGTGGAGACGCTCGAGGCCCTTCGCGCCGCGTCGGAAGCCGGAGAAGAGCGGAGCCTCGGGCACCCACGAGCCCTCACGCTCGCGGCACTCTTTCCAGAGTCGAAGAGCCGCGACGACCGCCGAGGGGATCGAGTGCTCCTCGCCTCCGGTCTCGACCTTCCGCTTTCCCTTGCTCACGCGGACGAAGATACGGCCCCGGTCGAGGTCAACGTCGCGCACGTCGAGCGAGCACACACTCTCCCGGCGGAGGGCAGTCGCGGCCATGAGTCGCACGAGAGCGAGGTCGCGGATCGCACGAGGAGCGGTCGTCGCGACGAGACTCGAGACGATCTTCCCCACGTCGGCCACCGATGGAGTCGGCCGCGCTCGCCGAGGCTCGGCCGCGACCTTCGGCTTCGGGAGCTCGAAGTCGACGACCCCGATCTCGTGAGCCTTCGCCACGATCGAGCGGAGGGTCGAGAGCCGGCGAGCGATCGTCGCGCTCGAGAGGCCGCGCTCCATGAGGTCGGCCCGGTAGTGGGAGACCGCCTCGGCCACGAGCCCGCGATCTTGGATGAGGAGCTCCACTCCGACGAGCTCGACGCGACCACGGCCGGCCCACTCGGCGAAGTCGCACAAGTCACCGACGATCGCCCGGCGGGTCGTCTCCGGGGCACCGGCGAGCCGGGAGGCGAGGATCCGCGCCGCCTTCTCGCGGAGCGGCGCACACACTGCCGGCGGGAGGCCCGGCCGGGAATCGAGCGGCACGAGCTCGACTTGCACCGGTGCAATCGCGGTCGACTTGGCGGGGGTCTTCTTCACCACGGCAC
>RGUK01000008.1 GCA_010027825.1 bacterium | reverse complement strand
TTGCCGCACGTTTGGGCAAAGTCACGGCAAGCAGGGTGGCTGACGTAATCGCCAAAACTAAGACAGGCTACAGCGCCAGCAGGGAAAATTACATGGCGCAACTGGTAGTTGAAAGGATTACCAATCAACCTACTGAGTCATACACAAATTCCGCTATGCAATGGGGCACAGACCAAGAGCCGTTTGCTAGGGCTGCATACGAACTTGCCAAGGGCGTAATTGTGGAAGAAGTAGGGTTTGTGCCTCACCCCAACATTCCGATGGCAGGGGCTAGTCCTGATGGGTTTGTAGGAGTTAATGGCTTGGTAGAAATCAAATGCCCCAACACGGCAACCATGATCGAAACCCTGCTAACCAAGAAATGCCCACAGAAATATTTCACGCAAATCCAGTTTCAGCTTGCCTGCACGGACAGGGTGTTTTGCGACTATGTTGTGTTTGACCCACGTATGCCTAAACACTTGCAATTGTTTGTCACACGCATAGAACGTGATGAAGACTACATTGCACACATTGAAGATGAAATTCAGACTTTTCTTGAAGAAGTCGATCACAAAGTTAAATTGCTCAACTCGTTAGGAAATCCAAATGTCTAAGCTCAAAAAAGAAATCTCCACCATTGTTGGCAATTACACCAACGCCCAAGGTCAGCAAAAGAACCGCTACCAACGAATCGGCAGCATCATCGAAACCAAAAGTGGCGATATGCTGAAGCTAGACGTAATTCCCTTGCGTGATGGTGGGTGGGACGGCTGGGCTTACTTGAACGATCCTAAACCTAAAGATTTGGGGTTTGATGATGAGTTTTGAACACATTAGAGCCAGGTCTTCAGACCCTATCACATCATTCATGGCGGCTGACGCCGTTCCTAAATTTGCTAACAAGCACGTCAATACGATTATGGAATGCTTGGCAAAGCACGGGCCGCTAGGCAAAGATGGCATTGCCAAACACACGGGGCTTGATGGCGTTCAGATTTCTAGGCGGCTGCCTGAACTGCAAAAAGACGGTTTAATTATGCTGACAGGAAAAACTGTCAAATCTAGTACAGGCAACCAAGAACGTGAATGGAGGCTTGCAATACCATGTTAGAAATCGTTTTATTGTTGCTGTTAGGTGGTGCGGTGCTGTTATTGGCGGTTTTGGTTGCCTTTAACATTTTTAAAGACTAAGCCAATTTTTTGCTTTCGTCTTCAACTTCCGCAACACGCCTAGTCCAACCCCTGCCGAAATCACCGAAAGTAGGCAGGCTTTCTAGAAATCTTTGCCGTGTATCGGTAAATTTTTCTATGGTTTGTTGTGTGGGCTTGCCTTTAACTGCAGCCAAAGTTGCAGGGCCAATCAATCCATCATCTTTTACGCCTACCGTTTGTTGTAACAAGCGTATAGCCCTGCCAGCGCCTGAATTGACTGCACAATCAAAAACACACAAATCAACACCGGCAGGCAGATCATCACCCTTAACAGCGTCCCAATAACGCTGTTTGTAGAGTGGTGCAACCATTTCGGGCGTAAGTGACCGCATGGCTTGTTCATCTACTTCATGCCCTACAAATGCTTCCCAAACCCTTTTGGTAACACCAAGATTGGTGATGCCGCCTGGGTCTTTAGGATGATTGACAAACCCGCCTTCGTGCTTGAGCAGGGCAGCTAAAGCAGTCTGAAAGTTCTGTTTCATCAGTCAGGTGTAACTGCGCCAATCAAACCCGCAATGGCCAACCCTGCAGAGACAATCATGTCGGCCATGGCAGGGGCAATTGGCACACCAATAGCAGTCAGCAACAAAATAATGCCGCGCCATGTGGAAGATTCCTTAAGACGTTCTAAAACATAGTTTTTCATTTGTCGGCCTTTCGATCAAGTTTGTCAAAAATTTGCTTGCAGATTTCTTTTAGCTCATCAACATCCCTGCGGTAATCGTCCTTTGCTACGTAACGCTGCGGAAAATCCTCTAGTCTATCTTCTAACCTGTTAAGACTTTTGGTGATGTTGTTCAGTACCCAGCCTGCCAAAAAACCAGCACAGGTCACAACGATATTAAATACTTGTTGATTGTCCATTACATTTCACTAAGTTTGTTTTTGCCGGTTTGTTTTGTGCCTGCACCAAGCTCCAATGCTTTGCGTGTTTCAGCTTCTGCGGCACGTCTTGCTCTCATTTCCATTACAGATGTTCCAAGTTGCAAGCCAGGCACGGCTACGTTCAAACCTTTTTCAATACCAGCTTGAGCCAAACCACCAGCTTTTTCAGCCAATGCACCTACCAAAGTGTTGCTGTTGTTTACAAACGCACCACGGGGCTGCGCTTGGGTGTAACGAGCCACGTTACCTAGTGTCTTAAGTTGTGAGGCGGTTTCAGGGTTAAAAATCTCTTGCACGTTTTTAACGTCATCCAAACGCTTCAATGCTGTGTTGTATCCCTTTTGGGTAAAGTTGCCTTGTCCATCAACAATGCCTGCCTTGTCTGTAAGCCAATTGATAGTTCCTGCAGCCATGTGTTGATGTGCAGGCGAATCTTTGCCAAGATTATTGACCATTGTTTGGATGTTCTTGTTTACACCATTGACAACAAACTTATCAATAAACTTGTCTGCGGGTACAGCGTCATCTACGGCTGCTTTATAAGCAGGGTCTTTTTTCAGTAAATCAAACCGTGCTTTAGCCAAAGTCCTAGCTTTGTCAGCCAAGGGTTTTAAGGCTGATGCGCCGCCTTGTAGTGGCAAATCTTCCAATGCCTGACGCACAATGCTTGATGCTTGCGCTGCATTCCCGTCACCGCTACGTTCTGCCTTACGGATTTCTGATGCCAAGTTGGTACGCATCGCCTCAAACTGCTCAAACGTCATTGGTTCGGTTTTAAACCGTTCAAGCTGCTTGGCAATAGATGGGGGCAAGAATTCTGTTTTAAGTTTCTTACCCAATGCGGCTTCAGCGTTTTTGGCTATGGTTGCGCCATCAACAGGAAATTGACCGCCGTTGGCATCTTCCAATGCTTTGTAAGCAGCACGAATGTCTGTGTTTTTGGTTTCGTCTAGTGCTTTATAGGCGTCAATGATGCCTTGGCTGTTTTCTATGGTCTTTGTTCCATAGACATCAGGTGCGGCTTTTTCCCGAATCAATCCTAAATTTTCAATAAGCTGACCATTTTGTTCATTGAACCGCTGCGCCAATTCAGGGTCTTTGCCTCTGCGGTTTTGTTCATTGGACAATTTAACAATGTCGCCTGTAGCTTGACCTCTCGTAAGACGCACGGGCACAGGCAAAGAATCAGCTTCAATGTGCCGCATAAATGTGGGTACATTGGTCTTTTCTACCGGAATTGCAGACAAGGCTTTTTGTAGTTCAGGCGTAGCAACCGACAAAGCCTGTTTGATAGTCACCTCATCAGGCACAGCGGCAGCGCCAAGACTTTTTCTTTGGGCTTCTTGTGTTCCAGCTATGGTTGCGCTAGTTGCTGGCAAAACAGTTTGTTTAGGTGGCGTTAATTGAGCTTTGTTTGCCTCAAATCGAGATTGCATTACTTGCACTTGCTGGGGGGTCATAACTTCACCCTTGGCAGTTTTTTCAGCAATAGCAGCACGGACGGATGGAGGCAGATTTACATCTACGGCCATTGCTTTTTGCATTTCCAATGGATTTGCCAAATTACCTTTTAATGCATTCGTTGTTTGAATAGCTGGTTTTTTTACAAAAGGCAAAGCCATAGTCAAAGCATTAAAGCCTTGCTCAATGTCAGTTGGACTAATTCCTGTTTTTTCGCTTGCAAACTCTGCGCCTTTTTTGATTGCGCCACCTATGAACTCCATTGCTTGTGATGGCAACGATTCTTTATAAGCCTGTGTTTCTGCCAAACCGGTTAAACGACCAATTGGGTTGGCAATAGCACCAGCAAGTTTTTGAGATGATTCTGTGGCTTCTTTGTCTGTTAATCCAAAAGCGCGTCCTGCCCAATATCCACCAGTTCCAGCTATTGCCGATGGCAAATTGGCAACAACGTCTGCGGCAGATGCTAAAAATGCAGGGCCAGTTGTTTTGGCTTTTTCTTCATTTTGGAAAAATTTTTCTTTTAGCTTTTGAACTTCTGACTTTTCTTTAACAGATTCTGTAGGCGCTTCAGCTATGGCTTGACCTGTCAAAGCCTTTTCCCACATATCTGCCGTGCTAAATGCAAGTGCGGCAGGAGCAGCAGGAGCAGGAGCAGCCGTTGGTGCGTTTTTAGACTTAGCTGAAATCTCTCTTAACAAAGCATTGACATCGCCTTGCAAACGTGCTTTTTGCTGTGGGTCTGTGGTTTTGCTTAGTGCGTCTTGGGCTTTTCTTAGCTCGCCCTGAATGACCTGCAAAGCCTCGGTGTCACGCTCGGCTTGCACGTTCTTTGGAACTTGCGTTCCTACAGATTTGCCTGTAAGGGCTTGCTCCCAAAGATCAGCGGTTGCCATTACCGTATCACTCCAAGCTGTCTTGCCAATCTAATTTTGGCAAGCATATCTTCTTTTTCTTTTGGCGACATGGCTTGTGCAGCTTTTGCGACTTCTTCAGCAGTCATATCTTGGAAAATGCGCGGATCGGCAATTTGATTAAATTGCAGTTGTTTTTGGGCATATTGAGCCGCATCATTTTGTGCAGGCGTTAAAAAGTTTGCTCTTGCTAATTTCATGTTTTCTATGCCAATCATTTGATTAGCAATAGCAAGAATAGCTTTTTCGTTCAGTTTCTTGTTTGGTGTCGCAACTTCAGCCAATGCCCTTGCAGCATCTGTGTTGCCGCCAGCAAGAGCCAACAATGCAGAATTTTTAGCCAATTCTTCTGTATTAACTTTTTCTTGCTCATATGCAGGAATGCCAATAGCGTTAAGGATTCCTGCTGCCAATTCTTTGCGCTGACCGCCTACGCCTGTAAAGGATTCGGGTGCAAATTTTTTAATGTTTTGGAAAATGGCAATTCTTGGTTGTGCTTCTGCAGCATCTTTGACCGTTGTTTTAAAGTCTTCAGAAATAGAAGCACCACCTGCACCAAGCAAACTTGTTTGTGCAGGGCCAAGACCCGTAACCATAGGCTGATTACCACGTTGCGACATAGGGCCAACCAATTGAGTTTGACCAGTTGGGGTAACAATTTGTTGAGTTGGCGGTATTTGTGTTTCAAATGCAGTACCAGGCAAAATCTGACCTGGCAAATAAGGCCCAAATTGCCCTGTTTGTACAGTAGCACCGCCTGCGCCTGTGTTGATTCCTATACCTGTCGGCTGCATTGCAGACAAACGTGAGCCTTGATCTAAAGTTGTAAGCAGCTTGTCTTTTAGAAATTGTCTTAAACCTGCGGGGTTTTTTGCTTCTGCAAGGTAAGGAGCAATCAATTCTTTGGCACGTTCTTTAGGTATGCCCAATGCTCTAGCTTGTTCATCAGCATAGCTTAGAAGTTTTTTTTCAAGCGCTTCAGGTGCTATGGCTTCAGGAGTTTGCTCTGAAGCAATGATTAAAGGATTGTTTATCAGGGACGTTAGCCTGCTTGCAATGCCTAAAACTTGCTTGTTTGCAAAGTCTTGTTCTGCGGATCGCGTTCCGATAGCGCTCGTTTTAAATGTTTCCTGTGCACCAAAAGAGCCTGCCATGTCTTTTAGGTAGCTCAATCCCATTAAAGGCGCAACTTCGCTTGTAATTTTGGCTGCTTTTACAGGGTCATATTCGCCATTGGTTGTGTAAAGACTAGGATTAGCCATCACAGCTTGCATATTGCGGCGTTCTTTGTCTTTTTGTTCTTCAACGGACAAAGCAATTTGTCCCGTCCTAGCGGCTTGTTGTTGCTGCTGCAGAGCCAAAGGATTAGTTTGCTCGGCTTGTTGGTAAGCCTGTGCACCACGTACAACATTTATCATGTCGCCAAGGCTCATGCCTTGTATAGGACGTATTTGTGTGCCTATGGGTTGGATGTTGAAATCAGCCATTTGGTCTACCTATTGCGTTGTATGCATTCATAAAATTGCTCCCCGATACATCACCTGTATAAGAAGATGGCCCTAAATTAACGCCAGCAGGTCGAATCAAAGATGCCAAGGTTGCTGCATTGCCAATATTAGACAAACCCCCTGCCATAGCATTAGCTGCACCAATTTGACCCGCACCTGCGGCTGTAGCACCTCCTATGCCCAACTGACCAATGTTGGCGGCTGTGGTTTGACCTAACGTTTGCGCTTGACCTTGTGATGTTTGACCAATTCCAGCCAAGTTGCTCAACCTATTGTAAATGTCGGTCTGTTGATTGCGCCAATTGCTTAAAGCATCTTGATAAGCCCCTTGAGCCAAGCCGGTAGCAAACTTTTGACGCGCAAGGTCAACGTTAGAGCCTGGACTTCCTACGTTCATATTTTGGCTTACAGCCCCAAGACCTTGCTGCCTAATAAATTCATAATTGGGGGCAAGATTAGTTTGCAAATCAGCAGGTGTAAATGTTTTTGTAAACTGTGGCAACATCTGTTGAATGTTGGTCAATGCGCCGTAGCCTGCTTGCCTATAAGGAGCTTGTTGGGCATTGAGAATGTCAAACATTTCCCGTTGCTGACGGGCGGCATCACTAGCGGCTTGAACTTGACCTGCTGCGGCAGATTCGGCAGCACCAGCTTGACGCTGCGAACCCATGTACCCTAAAAGTGCGCTTCCACCAATTGCTACGGCAACCCAACTCATATCATTCTCCTGTTAACTTTTTGAGATCATTTCGAGCATCAAAAAGCGCGGTTTCATCCGGCTCGATCAATTCAGCCTCAATTTCATCAAGGTCGGTCTTATCAGTTCTGTGAATGGTGATGCCTATTGCATCGGTCACAGCCAGAGTCACCCGCTTAGTACCAGGCTTGGATTCGATAACGTCACCTGCCTGCAAACGCTTCATGCCGTTTTCTGTCCATGCAATTATTTCACCTTTTGCACATAAAAAAAAGTGCGGCTCTTTATGTACTTTGCCCACAATCAATGTGCCTGCAGGACGGTAAAGTTTTCGCATATACATACCAGGGCTAAATTGATGTTCAGTCACCAATTCGGCTTGCGGCATAGCAGCCATTTCTGACTGCAAACGGTCAACTTGCTCACGGCTTACAAAAGCAGGTAGTTCTAAATCATTCAAAACGTACCCCCACCAATCCCGTTTAAAGCAGTCAGGCTTGTGAACTTACCTGCTGCAGGTGTGGTCAATCCAATTGTGGAATTGTTGATTGCCACGTTTTGGATTGTTCCACCATTGATCACCACCGTGTTTACGGTTTGCGTCCAAACGTTAGGGTTCATCAGCCACAACAACCAAGGTTGACTCGGCCTGCCTGTCGTCACATCCAAAAATGGACTATATGGAATGTTGACGTTGTTGTTGGGTAATGTGGTGGCCATCAGTTATCACCAGCGCTTGCTTTTAGCTCGGCAGACACAACCACGGCTTTTATGGGGTCAGAAATTGCAACTTCAAAAATCCTGTCCCTAGACCAACCCAAACGCCGCCAAAGCGCACGATTTACATAATTGCCCATCATTCCTATGCTGACCCAATGCTCATTTGACCAAGTGCTGCCGCCATCGTTAGACCACCTCAACATGGCTTGGGGGTTTTGGCCTTGACCTGTATTCAAACCAACGCCAGGCTGAAATTGAATCTGAAATGAATCAAAATATTGCCTTTGCAGGTCTGTGGTCAGGTGTGGCGCTCGGCGCAGTCTGCGAATTCTTGCGCCATCTTCTGTATAGACTTCGTTTTCTACGCTGTAGATTTTGCCGTTTTCGTAATCGCCCACCAAATAACGGTTCGCAAAAAAACACCCACAATTAGCTCGATGGCGTTTATAAACAGCCAAATCAGAATCCCATGCCAACCATTTGTGCCAAGACTTTGTGGAAAGGTCATAGACCCATGTTAGTCCGTACTCACCTACGCTTGGAAAAGTTACGACATACATTTCATGGCCTTCAATCTGATAGGTAAAAGCCACAGCATCCGATACCACTTGATTCAACAAAGACTGCTCAACAGCATGAGTTGATATTTTTTGGTACTCATAGCCCGACATCATTTCGATGGTGGAATTGCCTCGCGTATCTTTACAGACCATCACAAAAGATGTTCCGAAACGCGCCACGGAAAATGCAGCACCACAACCGGCTTGGGCTGTAGTGCCTGGCACTCTTTGAAACGGAAAACTTGTGATTCCAGCAATCACATTACCCACGTCTGTCCAAACTTCGGTGGTCACGTCTTTAAGAAGATAAACCTGCCTGCGATCCACAATCATGCTGATAATGGGGTCAGGGAAGCCGTTGGCAGAGCCGTAAAGGGCTTGTGTGGATAGGCGCGAATCCAAGTCGGTGCAAGCCCAATTGAATGTGCCAGGCTCATTGTAGATGTTGTAGCCGTCCACAGAATCTACCACCGTAGCACCTTGCCATGGGCCATCACTAGATGGCAGGGTTGCAAAGCTGTTTGTGGATTGCACCCATGTGTATCGGTTTACACCGTCCACAATATAAGCCACCATGCCTTGAGTGGTCATGTTGTCTGATATGGACACATAGCCCGTGGTAGTGGTTAATGTGCCAATTTGTGTTGCGGTAAAGGATGAATCTATCTTATAAACTTTGTTATAGGAAACCGCTATGGCATATTGATCATTGGATAAGGTATGCAGACCGCGAACCGCGCCGTATTGAAGTTGAGTTCGCAGGGTAAGACCTGGCGTTGGATAAAGCGCCACAATGCCACGATCACCAGGCTGTTTAGATGTGTCAATCTCAGCAAAGAAATTGATGCACTCTTGGTCACCCTGATAAATAGATGGGGCAACGTAGCTTGTGCCGACAAAGCCAAAATCAGGCATTACGTTTTCCTTCTTATCAAGGACTTAACAGTTGCTATTTTTGCGTTAATTTTTTCGGCAATTTTTGACATAGTGACGCCATTTTTACGCAAAGACAGGATTTCATCAATCTGCTCATCAGTAAAGACTGAACGATGATGACTGCCGCCAGTTTTATGCTTGACCCTGCCTTTTTCATGCATATCAAAATTGTTTTCATGCAAATTAGCTACACGCAAATGAGCAGGATTACAACAAACACGATTGTCGCAAAGGTGCATCAAAAAACCTCGGGCTTTTTTATTGGTAGGCGCTCTAAGCTCAATCATGTTTGGGTTTGCTAAATTAAAGATAACCCGATGGGCGTAATAGCCTTTGTCATTAATCCAAGTGCGACCATAGCCACTTTTCTCAATTGTCCCAATCCAAGGCCAGCACTCGTCAGGATTTTTAACATCAACTTTGCTCCATAAGACTTCAGGCGTGTTTTGGGGTCTGCCAGGTTTTTCACCAATTGTTCCAGCAGCAATTTTTGCTTTGCGGTCTGCATATTCTTTACGGTGGTCTCTTGCCATATCAAATTTCCTTTCCGAAAACCTGATATTAGCGCATTTCCGTAAATCATCTGAAGCCGCCGTCCATAATAAAGCCCGCATCTTTAGCGCGTCCAACAATTAGGCTTTCAGGGTATCGCGCAATCTGAGCAGGACGCATATTGGTTCGTTTGATGGTCGCTTTGCCTTGTGCGGCATAGCCGTTAATCATGGCGGCCTGAATCTGATTCACTTTGCCGAACATAGGCATCAGTCGTTCTGCAAGACACCACCGCAACGCCATGTTGTAGCCCTGTGGTAGCTGGATGATGTCGTTCAAGGTTTGGAACTGACGAAAAATGGTTTGTGTGAACAGGTGCAGTTCACCTTGCTGCGGATTGGGATAGACATAGATTGTTCCCAACAGTTCACTTGGCTGGTAATAAATGGCTTTTGCCCAAGGGCCATTCAGTTGTTTGATGCCTATGGATTCGTATTCTTCCAAGCTCAAAATGGACAAAGGATAGTCCAAATATCCACCTGCAATGTTAGAACCGCCTTGCATGGTAGCAACGCGCACAAAGCCTGATTCAATCGTTAAGGGGCGCTCATAGTAGGCTGTAATGGTGGTGCTTGCAGCGGTTTGGCTTGGTGTGACGGTGTACGTACCACCTTCATTGACGTTGCCACCTGCGCCCGTGGTAAAGCCGACAATCCTTGTTCCTGCTGTAATGCCTGTGCCTGATAGCGTCATGCCGATATTGATGCCGCCTGCAGTAACACCGTTAGCAGGAACGGTCAAAACAGTTCCAGCAATCGAGCCGGTGAATGTCGCGCCTACCTGACCTGATGGGCCAATCGTGTATTGGACTTGATTTTGTGTGGTTTGGAAGATGATTTCGCTGCGGTAGAAAACCATCATGTTTTCATTTGACCATTGCGCCACCATGTCGTTGAGCATATCTAGCCCATCTTGCGCTTCGTCAGCCGTTGGCACTTCACCAGCGGCAACTGCGCCAATGTCTTTCATGGCTCGAGTGATAATGTCAATTGGCTGGGTCATGGTTTATTCCAATATTGGCAATTGTGCCGCTTTGTATGCCGCAACAACTTCGGGCGTATGAAGTGCAACGCAAATGGCTTGAACCTTAGCATCCTCGGCGCTGTAATCATCGCCAGGCGCAATTGCATGACGATGGAATGTGTTGCCACCTTCTACTGTATAGGTGCAAGTGCGTACTTGAACGCAACCGTTTGCAATGTGTTGGATTTGGTCAACAAGAGTTTGCTTTTGTATCGACATTTTATTTCCAATCAATTTCCAGCAGCCCAAGTATATGAACCCGATATAAACAATGCGCTGTTTGACGAATTAAGACTTGCCAAAGTAATTGCTGCTTCATCATTGCCACTTGTTGTTTGCACAATGTCTACATAGGTGGAATTACTTGCAACCCGTGCAAATGGAACACCAGTAAAAGTTAATTTATTTGCTGATACGGGTATACGATTGAATGCAACTGACCCTGTGTTTGTACGGCTAGTTAGCGGCAAACCACTAATTTGCAAATTTCCCGACCCACCTGTGTATGAAGTTATATTTAAGAAAATACTAAAATTGACTGTTGTTCCAACAACCTCATAGAATCCTTGTTGTCCATTTGCCGCATAAGTAACAGTAGGCGCACCGCCTGTTGAATTTAAAACAGGCGTAAAAGTTCCATAATCGGTATAGTAAGAACCATTCACAATACCAATAATGTCGCAAGTATTTGGTGTTGGATTGAAAGCAATGCCATCCATGATGCCCCTAAAGGTATCAGTTGTTAAAGCCGACCCTGTACCCATAACCCAACCAGTAGCTGATGATTCATAGCGAATATAGCCGCTTGCTCTGATTGGCGTTGCAGAATCATTTTGCAGAACAGCGCTTGTTGCATTTGTCCATATAGTCGCAAATATAGGCATATTGTAGCAATTAGGCGCAAGTGAATTTAAAAGATATACTCGCACCAATCTTGCATTAGCAACTGTCGTTAAATCCATGTGGCATTCGGAACTAAAACCCGTGCCCCTGAAACTATCTTCTGTTGAACCAGCTTGTCGAGCAAAACCTAAAAAATATTTACACGCTGCCGCCCAGCAATTACTCAATACATTCTGTTCAGAAAAGCCGCCGCCAGCATTTTCAAATCGAACGCCTTCTTGCAAAGAGTTAAAATTAATATCATCATAATTTACAAAGCAAGTGTTAATGTGATGAATTCCATACTGACCATTTGCAGCGCCTGTGCCAAGCAATTGAAATCCAGTCCATTTAGAATTTGTGGATGGGCTTGCGCCTTGGTGTTTTAGAATTGGGTTTGCACCAAGCCCTGATCCAGCTTTAATAATTGTTGCTTGCGAACCTTCGCCAACAATTTGTGGCACAACGCCATTTGTCGTGTTAGGGTTTACCGTCAATGTTGAATTGGTGAGATAAGTGCCAGCAGGAAAATATACAGTTTTTGGTGGCGTTGTATCTGCCGCACTAAAAGCCGCTTGAATAGCCGCAGCATCGTTTGTTGTTCCATCACCAGTAGCGCCATAGTCAATCACATTGACATATGCGCCTGTGATCATTGAATAACTAGCTTTAGTTAAACTCATGTTAATCCCTTAACTGATCTTGCGATGGTTGTTGGTATGTTGGATGATTCCATTCTTTAATGTAATCACCTTTTTCATTCAAATCATTTTGTAAAACAATAATTGTTTTAAAATCATTTTCTGTCAAATCAGGGTATATTTGCATTATTTTTTCATATAATGTCATTTATGTCCCCCTTAAATAAGCGCCACTCATTTGGCAGCAGGCAGTAGCGTTTGCATAGTTGAAATTAGGCGATGTGCCTGATATCAGGCCATACATTTCAATGGTATCAGTTGAACCATTGCAATAAACCACAGCACTTCCAGACAAAGTGAAATCAGTTCCAATTGAAAAATTGGTTTCAACAACTCTAATAAATGCAGAACCATTTTTATATATTGCAACAATTCCACCAGTTACTGTTACGCCATTAAACCTAATAGTGCAGTTTATTTGGTAATACCCTGCAACAGTCGGCGTAAAAGTTGATGATGCAAAATTGTTATTTGGGTCAAATTCTTCTGTATCTAATGTAACTTTGGTAAAAGTTGCACTAGAAATTGATTGATTTGAACTGTTTCTAGCACTAAAACTTGGCCCAAATGTTGTTAAACCAGTTCCTCCATTAGCAACAGGCAACGTCCCGCTGACATGAGTTGTAAGCCCGATCTTTCCCCAAGAAGGAGCAACACCAACGCCACCAGAGATAAGTGCATTCCCCGTGGCTACATCAGCAAGTTTTGCAAGGGTTGTAGTAGTGTCTGCATAAAGCAAATCACCCACCGCAAACGATGTTTGGCCAGTACCACCGGCTTTGGCTTTTAAAAATTGCGACCATTGCGGCGCTGTGCCGCTGCTAGTCATAACATAATCAGCCGTTCCAATGCCAAGTTTTGACAACGTTGTGCCGGTAGCAAAATAAAGCAAATCGCCAGTCGTGTAACTGGTCAGGCCCGTACCGCCAGCCGTGGTGGGCGTGGTTTTCCAGCCAATTACTTGAACAGCGTTGGCGTTGTCTTTGTAAAAAAGTTTGCCGTCTGTAATGTTGATGGCAAGCTCAGACCCTAACGTGCTGTTGGTCAAGTTGCCAGCAGATGGCGCAGTTGACGCCGTGCTGCTGCTGTAAAGCAGGATGGGGGTGTAGCCTGTTGCTGCCATGTTAGTTAAACATCACTTCAATTAGTGAAGTTGTTGGTGGGGCTTCAGAAAACAACAACGTTGTGCCTGTAACGGAATAAGTGTTTTTGTTTTGATAAACACCATTGATATAAACAAACGTGTAATTTTCACCCAAAGATGGTGAACTTAACGTAAAACTCAATGTTGAACCATTGCCAGTAAAATTTTGAACATTGTAGGAAGCCGCACCTGACCCAGTAATGTTGTCATAAGTTGATATCAACACATCAGTAGATGTATTTAAAACAAATTTATAAGGCGCTGCGGTCAACCATATTTCGCCGCCTGGAACTCTACCTGCTGAATTTAAAATTATTGGATTTGTGTGGGCAATGTTTCCAGCAGATGTTGTGTAAGTGGCTTGATTTGTTGTTGTGCCAGCAGCATAGGTGTAAATCTTGCCCCCCGACAGAACAGTTCCATCGTTGTTGAAAAATTGCCAACCAGCACCCCCGATAGGTGATAAAAATACAGCCATTTATAACTCCGGTGTAAAGACTTGTGGCAACCAAGGCGCGACCACAACTTTAGATTTATCTTGCGCTTGGACGTCCAAACGGGCTTCAACTTGCTCACCAATCTCAGCTTTGACCCATTCCAAAACCATTCCTTCAGTCACTTCTGAAAATGGAACGATCAGTTTAGGCTCTGCAAAATGCCACCAGCCTTCGGTTTCTACGCCGTTTTTTTCGCAAAAATAGCGTGCTGATGTGATAAGTCCGTTATCAGCCTCAATGTTCAGAATTTTCCACATCAGAAAGTGCCTCCTGCCACGCCACCTGTTGCGGTTAAAACGCCTGTGGACGGGTTGTATTTGAGTTTAGTGGATGACACCGTAATAGGCAAATTGCCTGTGCTGTTGGTGACGTAAGTGACGTAATAATCAGAATTTGTGCTGGTATTGTCGGTCACCGCCACGTTGTTTGCGTTGGTTGCGGTTGTTGCTGTAGTCGCAGAGCCTGCTGACCCGTCAATGCTTGTGCCTGTCAAGGTTTGGCTGGCGCTGGTGCGGTTTAACGCTATGCCGGTTGTCCCGATATAGACCGTAGAGTTGCCCAAAACACCGCTTGGAATCGTGCCTGATAGCTCTGCAGCAGGTAGGCTTGTCAGACTAGCGCCAGACCCACTAAACCCTGTGGCGGTTAAAACGCCGGTAGATGGGTTGAATTGGTATTTTGTGGACGCCACATATTCTGTGGACAAATTGCCTGTAGTCTGATTAGCAAATAACGGATACCGCACCGCATTGGTGGTGGTATCGTCAGTTACCGTGGCATAAGCCGTAGGCGTCACCCATGTGGGTGCTGATGCGCCGTTGGACTGCAGAACCTGACCCGCCGATCCAGTTGATCCCGAAGCCGCCAAGGTGCTGCTGAAATCAATCGTGGTGAATTTGCCGGTGGATGCTGTAGTTGCACCAATCGACATATTGTTGATTGTTCCCAAATTGGTCGGCGCAATCTCAATTGCACCTGATCCTGTGGGTTTCATGTGGACATGGCCTGTCCCTGTCGGGCTAATGTCAATTTGAGCATTAGATCCATTCATGTTTGTCGAAACATTTAGCGACAAATTGTCGCCACCACCACCGCCCCATTGCAATTGTGCTGTGCCTGTAGCGTTTCTTAATGCGCCGCCTGCGCTGCTGGCGGCATCAAAATAAGGGCTGACAAACTTGGTGGTTGCGGTCACAGTCGTGCCTGTGATTGTGTTAGCTGACGTCCCACCGATAGCAGGAGGGCTAGACAAATCTAAAGAGCCGCCCAAGGTAATCGTGCCGGTGGTGGTGATTGTGCCGCCTGTCAGGGTAATGCCGCTGACTGAACCGCTAGTTCCAACTGATGTGACTGTCCCTGTGGTGGGCGTTGCCCAAGTCGGCAGTCCTGCAGCCAAAGTTAACACTTGACCGTTAGAGCCTGGCGCTAAAAATGTAGTTGTATCAACGCCGCTTTGATAAGGCACATATCCCGCTGCACCGCTTGACAGATTGCTTGCCTTGCTTGCGGTGGCTGCATTTCCAGTAATTGAACCGGAAATAGGGTTCGTTACAGTTAAATTTGTCAGAGTTCCTAGACCTGTGATGCCTGAATAAGACCCCGAAACACGCGCAGTATCAATCGTTCCTGTGGTGATTTGATTGGCATCAATTGCTATGTTGACATTCGCTGCGGTGGTGATTTGGCCTTGTGCATTAACGGTAAACGTGCCAACGGCTGAAGCAGACCCATACGCCGTTGCGGTAACACCTGTATTGGTGATGCTGAATGTGTTGCCTGTTAGGGTTAACCCTGTACCTGCCAAATAAGAGCCTGCGCCGCTAAATTGCGACCAAGTGATAGGGGTAACATCAATTGTGCCACCACGGTTTGATGTACAAACCCATCCTGTGTCGGCTAATGTCGTCCCTGACTCGATAAAAGTGAAAGCACTTGGCACTTCTGCCCATGTGTTCATGTCAGCAGATCGCGCCCATGCACCAGCGGCTGCGACATAAATGCCGTTGAACTGACTAGACGTTTGGTTTTTAACCAAAATCCTGTCGCCTGCAGTCAACGTGCTAGTCCAATCGCCGTTTCCTTGTACGCCAAGACCCGATAAAGAGATATTTCCTGTGGTCGAATAAAGGCAGGATGCTTTGACATTCAAACCTTGCGCGACAGAATCTACATAGGATTTGTTGGCTATGTCATTAGCAGCCGTGGGCAAGGTCGAAATTTGACCTGTTGTGATGCTTAGATTGTTAAAAACAGCGTTTTCAGGGCCATAAAAAGGCGTACCAGCAGGCCCGACAAAATACTGCAGGGCAAAGGTCGGCTCGGGCGAAAAAACGCCCTGAACCGGCACAAAATTGATGGTCTGAGTGACCGCTGTGGTCATTATTTACTCAAAGTAAATAGTGCAACTGACAGTTCCACCAATGACTACATAAATGCCAAACTCGGTATTGATGCCATCATAAAAATTGTAATTGGTTGCTGCTACAGGAGTAAAAGTATCAATCACTTTTAAGCTAGTCGCTGGCGTTTGTTGGTCATAGATGGTAATGGTAGGAGTGCTGCTTGCTGCACTTACCATGATGCCTTTGATTTTTCCTGCTTGATTTTTAATCAAAGTGTTGCTGGAAATCTGTGCGTAATTGGACATGACTATTCCTTTCAGTCATCAAATTATAGACTTGCAAAAAAGAAAAGCCATCCCTTTTGAGGATGGCCTTCTTAGTTATTTCATGCTGGTTTAGGGCAGGAAAGTCAGGTCGTAGCCGTAGATGAACACATCAGCGGTTGCGGCTGCACCTTGTGGGGTGGTACAACGAATATACAGGGGTGTGCCTGTAATCGAGTTGGTAGAAGTTGCTGCTGTCACCACAACTGCGGTAGTCGAGTTGTTACCCGACAAAGCGTAAGCAGATTTTACTGCTGTGCCTGTAGCACCTGCGCCTGTGTACACAGCCAATTGTGCGGTGGTCAAGCTGATGCTTGCGTTGGCAACAATGATGCTTTGTACGCTGACATTCCCTGCAACCAAGATGGGTGCAATTGTGTCGGCGACCAAGTTCAGGTTTACACCTTGGGCAGAGGCAATCAAGCGCAAGGCTTGGTTGGTTGCCAAATTACTTGGGTGGTTTGTAGTGGTGGATGCTGCGCCTGGATTAGACATGATCTGTTTCCTTTCTTAGTTAAGCTGCGACACGGCAGGCAAGTTCAGGGTATAGGGGCGCCCAGCCATACAGAACGTCCACACGGGTAGGAATGGAATCGTTATTAATGGTGTACTGACGTACCACACGCATAGACAGACCAAGTTCCTTGTCGGAAGCACGGCCTGCAAACACCACGCCATCAGGCAGTTCCAAGTCAGCGGTAGCCAAAGTGAAAGCATTTTTGTGCATCACGATGTTCTGTGGGCTGACAGTACCTGTCTTGTTGAATGGAGTCACTACAGCAGATGCGCTGGTGGTTGTCACGGTCACGTTTTGGAACTGGCCACCAGTAATCACGGCAGGGCTTACGGTCACAGAAGTTGTGCCTGAAGTTGCTACGGTCACGGCTTGAGTCACCACGAAGTTACGCAGCTTACCCGAACCGTAAGCAGAACGGTTTTGTGGGTTGACAGCGAAAATGCCAGCGATTTGAATAACGTCACCAACTTGCAGACCAGCGGTAGCGGTGGCTGCGGTCAATGCGATAGTGGAAGTTTGCGCCCAACCTGTAGACAGGAAACCTGTGCCGGTGGCGGTATCGCAAGACAGGGTGGCAGTAGCGTATGAACCAAATGTTTGATTCACAACGTTCTGATCCATCTTCCAGTTCATGCCTGCAGAGTCACGACCCATCAAGCCTTTTTCGTACTGCTGACCAATGCGGTCAGATGGCACAAACAGACCTTTCAGGCTGTCCACGATGGTTGCGCCGGTGAAAGGCTCAACGATACATGAACGGCGGCCATCTCGGGGTGCGCCTTCAGCATCCAAGTAAGCACCTGCGGTCAGGTAAGTCAGCAAGGATGTGGGGGGTGTACCGGCAGTACCAACGATGTTCGCTGTGCTGTTTTTAGCCATTGTCAAACCGTCAAAGTCAATCTTGTTGGCTACGGCAGCGACAGCGGGTTTCAAAACACGGTCAGAGAACATATCCAAAGACAGAGCCAAATCCTGTGTAGTGAATTGGGTGTCAACGTGGAACTGTGTGGACAAGGTAACAGGTACGCTGGTTTCGTTGAAGTCTTCAACGTTCAGCGCAGGGCCTGTAGTACCGATAAAACGACCTGGACGGCGAACGTTCAGGGTGTTACCGATTTTTGCGCCGCTAACGGCAAATTGGTCATCATAGTTACGTTCGACTTCGCTAGAGAAAGTCAATTCGTTTTCCAAGACCATCAACGCTTCGTTGGTGATCATGGAGATGGTAAGTAAATTGTTACTCATTTCAAATCCTTAATTAAAAAAATGGTTTTAGCGGATTCGCCCTGCCAAACGTGCTGCTTTCCAAGCTTGATATGACCCATGAAATTGACCATCGCTAGTCAAGGCCACATCACGACCATTGGCAGCCGATTTGATTGGGTTTATCGGCGCTGGCGCTTTACTTTTCCCAACAACAGGTTTGGCTTCAGTCTTTTCGAACTGTGCCTCAAGTTTCCCAATAGCTCTCAAAGCGCCTGTAACGGTCATGCCCTGCAGTTTTTCAGCAATATCAGGGTTTTCAGCCAAGTGATAAAGGATTCGTGGCCCAACTTCTGATTCAAAGATAGCGTCACGCACTTCGTTGCTCACCACAACGTCAGCAGACCCTACCATGTCTTCAAAATCAGGCATTTCAGACTTGGCTGCTTTAACACGGTCTGACCAAGTGTTGATCACTTTTTGGCGTTCCGCTTCAGCTTTTGCCTGAGATTCCCTTATCTTTTCCTCTTGTAAACGCTGCTCTACCTTGTAGTCTGTCAATGCTTTCGCATATTCAAACATATCGCTAAACTGTTCGGGTTTAGGTTCTTCAGAAATGTCAGGCGCTTTAGGTTGCACCTTGGTTTCAAGTTCCCTTAACCGTGCTTCCAAAGCTTCCCTTGCTTCACGTTCCCGCTTGGCTTCTGCCCTAGCTTCTTCGCGTTGCTTGGTAATATCTGAAAACCGCTTTTCCAACTTAGGATTCTTTTTTTCCTCTGTTGCTGTCGCTTCACTCTCAGCTTTTGGCTCACTCTGACTAGACGATTCTGCCGGCTCTGTAGGAGTTGTCTCAACTACAGCCTCGGCAGGCGCACGATCAGCTAAACCCATTTTTTTAGCATTGAACTCAGCTAAATTTTCACTTGTCACCACATTAGCGGCGACTTTTGGTTGCGCTTGTGGCGCTTCCTGAACTTCCGACATTGAGTTACCTCAAAGAATTAACCCCATGAACCCATGGGTAGGTGAATACATATTACATCAAATTGCTTTGCTGAACAAATGGGCTTGCGCCTTGGCTTATATCCATAGCTGCAGCTTGGGCATAAGCGGCCTGTTCTGCATTCAATCGGTCAATTTCCATCAGCAATTGGTCAGGCGGCATTTTTGCCAACAGAATTTTGACCAAAGCCTCAATTTCTGTTTTGTTTTGGCTGGTAATTGATCGAGTATTTTGGTCGTTGACCTTTACCTCTGCAATGGTTTCGGTGTTGTGTGCCTTGGCAGTCACATCCATGAGTTTTCTGCGGGTAGCGCCTTCTTCTTTAATCTGTGCCACTTGCATACGATTGTTAATTTCCAACCCTGCGGCTTGTAATTGCTGCTGAAGTTCCTCAATCATCTTTTGGGATTGAGCCAAACGCATTTGAATTTCAGGCGGTATATCTGATTTTTCATCAATCTGCGCCATTGGGTTCAAGGCAGCCAAACGGTCAGCAATGACATCAGCGCCAGGGAAATCCATATTCCTGAACACCAAATCACCGGCAATATTGAACAGTTCTTGATTGCCTGTAAGCAGGGGCATCATGGCTTCCACCGCTTGTTGGCGTTTGGATTGGAAGCCTGGCCCTGTGTCCATCACCACATCGTATTCGCCAACGGTCACGTCATTCAATACTTGGTCGGTGGCTATGCGCTCGTTGATGATGGTCATGTCCGGCTGCCCATCAGAGCCAATAATACGCATGACCCTTTGGGTGTCGTAAATCTTGGGTATCAAATCCAAGATGATTTTGCCCGTGTGCCTAATGCTGCGGGTCATGTTGTCGTAAAAGTGGAAGTTGGACAGGTCAACTTGTGCCTGCTGACCCATCAAAGCCTTGCCTGAGATATTACCGCTAGGCAGTTGGTTGGGGTCTAATATGCCCAAAACCATCTGTAGGTCGGCAGAAATGGCGGCTGCGCTTTCCATGATGCCTGCAGGTGGCGGCTCGGGCTGCAATCTTTGTGGCGCAGGAGCAGGCACACCTTCGATGTCTTTTTGCTTGTAACGCAGGACAGGCATTGACTTGATGTTCGCCATTGCCCATTCGTTTTCATGGCCTTCGTCTTGACCTTCTGCAAGCAGCCATTTGGCTTTTGGAGCTAACGCCACGGATTCGGTCATGGATGTGCGCCAAAAGTTGTACATCCGTTGCGGGTCTTTAGCGAATCTGACCAATCCGTATTTCTTGCGTTTGTCGTCCACAATAACCTGTGCGCCGTAGCAGGGCACAACAGGAATGTATTTGCCTGCCCACGTCTTTTCTTCTAAGACTTCCATAGCGGTCATCTTGGCCCATTTCACGGCTTTACGGAATGAATCGCGCTCATCCAGCACGGTCAGACCTGCAGCTTCAACCCTTTCAAAAAACCTGTCTGAATCTGCAAATGACGTTGTGCCATCACTTAAAAGATACAGCTTGGCACGTTCGCGCTCAATCCAAAAGTATTCTGCAAGTCGGATGTCTTCTTTGGTAATCCATGCGGCGCTGTCATCACCAGTTGAACGTTGCTGAAAGTTAGCCCCATCATCTGCGCCTGGGTACATTTCTCTGAACACTTTTTTATCCAACACGGTTGTAATCAGGCAACGTTCAGCGTCTGAGCCATCAGGCAAGATGCTGTTAGGATCAAAATAAACGGTGAATGGGTTTTCTACAGGGTCAATGTAGATTTCCTGATCGAACGAATCTTCCCGCACATAACGGTAATTGACGCGCCAATAACCCCAACCCATCCTTACGGCATAGTCAAAAGCCGTGTCATAGGCTGTGTCAGCATTGGAGTTAATCTCGATATGGCGAGTGATGCCCTCAATGACTTGGGCAATTTTGTAATCAGCCAAGTTATTTACAGGATGAACTTTGATCCTTGGGCGCTGCTGTCTTTGTTGATTTGTCACCTGACGGATATAAGCATCAATCTTGTTGATGGTCAGGCAAGGGCGTGATTCCAAGTTGCGGCTATTCTGAATCTCAACAGGCCATTGCTCACCGGCTGCAAACTTGACATCCTGCAGAGCTTCGGCGCGGTTGGTTGAATCAGAATCATTGACCAAACGCCAAAATTTGATGGCTTCGGTGATTTTGCTGTTAGTGGTGTCTTGATATGCCATGATTTATCCCATCCATGAGCCAGCGGTTGCAATAAGCTGTTTTTTGCGTTTAACAGGTTCTTTGATCATAAGGGCAATGTACCTGAATGCGTCAGCCCCATGCGAGTAATGATCATGCAAGGGCGTTCGGCTGAATTGTTTGGTGTCGGGGTCAACGTCATACCGATAGTGCCGCAAGCAGGTCAATCCATCGGCAGCGTGTTCACGGTCAAACCAGCAATTAGGAAATATGGTTCGGGCTGCGTTAATAGAGTCCACAATCGGCACTCTAGGCAAGATTTGGGTTTTATATCCTGCTGCCCTCACAATGTCGTCAATACTGCGCCCTGCTGCTGCCAATGTCTTGTTCTCAGCGTCATGGGGTAGCCAAATCGTGTCGTAGACATATCCATACGTTTGCATGGTTGCCAAGTAGTAGCTGATCGTCTGTTGGCTATCTTCGATGTACCTAATCAGGCGGGTTTCCATGCCTACATACTGAAGAAACCAAATGGCTGTGCTGTCCGACCATCCCAAATCAAATACCGCATGGACAGGTTTGGATGGGTCGTAGGGCACTCGCGTAATGCGCCCATCCTTTTCGGCCTGCTGCATTTCTTTGGCAAAGATAGCCCCATCTACCGTCTGCCTGCATAGCCCTTCCCAAACTTGGTTGTAGGCCTCTTCGTCTCTTTGCTTAAGTGCGTCTTTTTCTAGGCGCAAGGTTTCGGGAAACCAAGGGTTGTCGTACCAATTCACCCTCATGGTGATGCAATCTTGTGGTGGGTTGGCCACAAATCTTTGGTAGGTTTCATCCGTTTCTAGCTCGGGGTTGAAGCTAACCCATATTTCTGAGCCTTCTTTACGAATGGTCGGAATCAGGATGTTCCAACTCAAACGGCTAATGCTTTGCGCTTCCTCGCACCAGCAGATGTCTATGCCTTCGTAACTTTTTACATTCGCCACATTGTTCTTCAGGCCAACAAAAGAGAATTCTGTGCCGTTTTTGCCCCTAATGCTGGCTTGGGTGATTTCATAAAAGTTCAGCAGCCCCAGGCTTTCGATTTGGTCACACAGCAGCTTGTGTACCGAATCCCTCATGGAAGTCATAAATTCTCGGGCGCAAAGAATGCGTATGGGATTTTTTGCCCCAAGAATGAGTAAGGCTCTAGCTATGCCCCAACTCTTTGCTCCACCCCTGCCGCCATAACAAACTTTGTAGCGGCTTTTCTTGAACAGACCTTCCAGCTTGATTGGGAATTCTGCCCTTGCTATTGCGTCTTGGACATCAGTCATTCGGGCTTGACGAATGTGACTTGGATGCCTGACAGTAGGGGCGTTCCATCAGCGTTCTCTACGCTTACGGCTTGATGGGCTTTACCGTCCATTCTGTCCATGATTTCTTTGATTGCCCAAGGCTCGCCTTCTTCGGCCTTTTTTACTAGGGTGTCTGCAATAGCTCTTAGGCGGTGTGGCTCTTGCGTCAGAACAAGGCGCAACTTGTCATAGAACATTCTGCTTTTGGCAGCGTTCTGATTGCCTTGTTGTCCACCTCTTTCAGCCATTCGTGTCGAATCCTAAGTATTTGTCGCTAAATTACTTTTTTGACTTAGGCGCAGGCTTTTTATGCGCTTTTTTCTCAGCTTCACGTTTTACAGAATAGGCAATAGCCACCGCTTGCTTGGGTGGTTTGCCTGCTTCTATTTCTTTTTTGATGTTGGCTTTAAGAGCCTTCGGTGTCATTGATGCTATCAGGGGCATTTGTTTTCTCCTGTTGAAGCCAATTCGTTAACTCTTGGATTGCACCGCTGATCTGAAGCAGTACAGCTTCATGTTGTTTGGCTGTGCTTCTTAGTTCCTCTATGCGCTTTTCAATCTGTTGGGGGGTCATTTTTTGCCTCTAGTTCTTTAAGCTGTCGAAATAAGGCGGCAGCTTGTGCCACCGCCTGATCTCTTTGCTGCTCAAGCATTTCGACCAAGAATTGAACTTCAGGGTCAGGGTGCTTGATCATGCTGTGGTTGTACACATGATGTAGTAGGTTGTCCCTGCGTCATCCACAAACTTAATGCTGTGGGTTTGAGTAGGTGAACCGATTTTTGCAGCCAAAACACCGCCTACGGCAGGTGCAGGCATATTCAGGAAGTTGCTGATCTTGACGGTGTTGGTGTTGGTCACACGCATAAAGGCAGCAGAGCCTGGCAATGTAACGCCGCTTGCAAAGTTGGTGTCCAGTTGCAGGGCTGCGAGTGTGCCGCCAGGTGCTGCGGTTGTGCCGCCGATAGTGGCGCGAACTGCGTTTGCTGCGCCGCTGATAGAGCCGCCTTGCATTTCGCAGCTAAAGTGTGCGCCGTTGATAGTTCCTGCGGTGGCGGCACTTGTGCCTGTCACCACAGAAAAGCCACGCATGGTTTCACCGCTACCTGTGCTGCTGAATGTAAGTTTTTGGTAAGTCAGGCGGGTGTCGCCACTTGTGGCGCTGGTGGTGGCGTATGCGCCGTTGATGATTCCGCTGGACGTGACAGCAACTGGAGTAGTGCTGTTACCTACCTGAACGGATACGAATTCGGGGTCTGCGTATGCTACGCCGGTTGCAATGCTATTTGACATGATGTTTCCTTTATTACTTCCAAAAGTTTAACAATTCCAGCTTTTAAGAGCAGCTTTTGCCCTCTCTGCTGGGCCTTTAGAGTGTTTTACCACTCCTTCCATTCTTGCACAAAATGATGCTTTTCTGCCTGCGTCTGCTTTGGTTTTTGGGTTTGGTGCAGGCGGTTTTAGGTTTGCGTTGTTCTTTTTGTTGTATTCGGCACGACCTTTAGCGGTCATTCCTGCGCCTTTGTCGGTAGGGTTGTAGTTTTTGCCCTTGCCTGTAGTGGTGTGGGCAATCGGTTTGTCGTGCTTTTTAGTGGCCATGATTATTTCTTCTTGGCGGTTTTGGCAGACTGTTTAAATGCCTCGGCAGTCGGTGCGCCTTTTGAACCTGGCGTTCTCATGCGTTCAGGGGTCTTGCCTGCAGCTTTTTGGCGTTCAATGCGCTCTTGCTTGGCATGGATTGAAGCGTACAAACCTGGGTCACCTGGTTTTTTCATTTGTAAGCCCCTACAGATAAATTTAACGATTCATCGCCTAAAAACTTCACAACATCAGCGCACATTTCATAAAACTGATCAAACGTAAAGTCCGACTTCATGCGATTGATTGCCTGACATACCAATATCGTGTTTTCAGGCGTGTAACCAATTGCGCTATTTATACGCTCAATTGAAACCGTATCCAATCTTCCAGCATCAAGTGACATCGGACGACCACTATACGCACAAATCTTAGCTTGGTTATTCCAACAATCAACCACATCTTGTATGGTTAATGTAAATTCTTGACCACGCTTTTGTGCGCTTTTACTAGCGTTTTGTAAAAAAACCTTTGCCCTGCCTTCAATTGTAGAATTATTTTTAACCCTAGCCTTTTGGTTACCTATTCTGCAACAGCTTTTGCACCAACTGTGATAACCATCAACGGTTTGATTGTGCTTAAAAAACAAATCATACGATTTGCTTTCTTTGCAACGAAAGCATTTTTTCATTCTTCCACAACGGCGCAAATGTCCGCTTCTTGAATGATTTGATACATCTGACCATCAATCATGTGGGTGGGCCACTTTAGATAGTCGCCATTCCCATATTTGATGAAGTCACCAATTCGGGTTTCTGTCACCAATGGGCCTACAGATACAACTGTTCCCTCATTAAAAGGCTCTTTGTTGTCCACATGGATGATTTCGGACAATGTACGCACTTGGGGGCGTACTACCACACGGTCACGCAGCGGTTTCAGCATTTTTAGGCTTCCTTCCCCTGCGTTTTTCGGTCACTTGGTCGGTGGTGATGTCATACACCTTCAAAGGCAATACTTCAATTGCCCTGATGGTGTGTTCACCGCACCAATCGGTTTCATGTTTGTTGTGCTGTTCAGGAAATCTCCTGCAAACACCCATGATTTGCATACTTCTAAAGTAGGCGCAAGTTTTACAATAATTCTCAGCCATTCAAACTACCTTTTGTTTGGTTAGAAATCCCTTCGGTCTGCACACCGTTGGGGTTTCGCTTTATTGACAGGATTTGCGATCGTGTGTGTAGCAAACGCCATTCATGCGTCCACCCTCAAACTTCATGTCTTTGCCGGTTTTATTGGTCATAGCGTCAGGAATGCGCTTTTTAGCCATGCCTTCTTCGCCTGATTTCATGTCTTTGGCAGGGCTGCCCTTCATCATGAAAGCATTGCCGTATTTTCCGTTGAACTTTTCCATAAATCACCTCAAGGTTAGTAAGTAAAGAGTTGAATTGATTAAATCTGCAATTTCATCCACCAAGTTTTGCAATTCCGTGTCTTGGGGGATTTCTTGCCTTGCTTCCTCTACAAAACCCTTGAGTTGGGTCAAGTAGTCTGTTGGGCTTTCCTGTGGCTGATGTAGCTCATCAGGAAAACGCTCCATGCGGGTGTTGTAGCGGCCTTGGTAGCTTTCTGCAAGCTGGTCGGCTAGGTCAACAATCTTGGGGTAGAACTTTCCTAGTGCTTTATGCACAGGATATTCACGGGTCTGTAAGTGCTGAAAATGCGTAATCGTCCCTGCGTGAAACAGGGTCGCAATAAATTCCGCAACTTCGGCATTTTTCATGTGTTGCACTATATCAAAAAAGCGGGGGGCGCAATACCCCCCTTAAGATGTGGCAACTGCTAACCACTAGGTAATGGTACATCAGCAGGCCATAACCCACGTTTACAAAGTAGAAAAACCGTTGATCTGTGGGCGTTGTTCCACATGATTTGTCTATCTAGCTTGCTGAGATTCTTGCCTTGGTCTATTTCATAGTGGCAATTTAGGCAAAGCGCAGCCACCAAGTTATCGTCAGCCTTTACGCCTCTGCCTTTGCCGCCACCCCAATTGCTGTGTGCCGCCTGCACCATGTGTTCCGCACCGCAATGTTGGCAGGGTAGCTCTGTCACCAGCTTAAGCAGCTTTCGGCTTCTTACGTACTGGTGCTTGGGAATCATAAAAAACTTACTTGTTCTTGTTTTTGCGGTTCAGGCTCAAACAGTTGACCTTGGGCTACAGCTTGCTCTATGCGCCTGCAGGCAATGTCAAAGTATTTTGTCTCACGCTCTATGCCTATGAACTTTCTACCCATTTGGATAGCTGCCACGCCTGTTGTGCCGCTACCCATAAATGGGTCAAGGATGGTTTTAGGATTTCCCGCTTGTTCAATGCACCATCGCATTACTGCGATTGGCTTTTGAGTTGGATGTTGTTTTTCGTCTTTTAATGCCAACACTCTTGGATAGTTAATCCTTCTTGACGCTTTTTGTTGATTTGTCCATGCAAGTTCAAAATCTGCTAAAGAAAAACCATCTTGCCCTTTATCCCAAGAAAGCCATTTCATAGATGGCGGCAACCAATCAGTAAAATAATTTCCACCCCAAACAATAATTGTTTCACCAAGATGCAAAAATAAATCAAATGTTTCTTTTTTTGGGCGTTCTTTATCCCATTCTAATTTTCCAAATTGATTCCAACCATTTTTTGCATCATGTTTGCTTTCATGGTAAGAACCTAAAATTCCATAAGGCGGGTCAGTAATCACCGCATCCACCTTGTCTAAAGTCTGCAGAATGTCCATGCAGTCACCCAAATACAAGGTTGCGTCACCAATTTGAACTTTCATTGGTGAGATTTGTCCTGCATTCGGTTATTGGCTTGCTGAGTGCGCCAAATCTCTACGTCTAGCCTTGCTGCTTCCAATTCCCACCGCAGGGTTTCTTCCTGTTCAATTGCCGCAGCCAAGCCTTTAAGAAGCTGTTGATAACTTGGGTCGGCATAGGCTTCACGCTCTTGTGCGTTGGCGGCTTCATAGCCCATAGTCAGGGCTTCCTTCATTAGCAGGGCTTTTTTGGATTTCCTAAATTCTTCAAGGTACACGCGCTGCGCTTTGGCTGCGCCGTAGGCGGGTGCTTTGTCTCTAATGTCTTGCGTCTTTTGCTCAATCATTTAATCACCCCTAATGCTCTTAAAGCCGCTTCAGGCCCGTCAACAACAGAAATTGGGCCTTGCCATGTCCCATGAAATTTAATTTGGTCTTCTGTAAGTTTTTGGCGTGATGGTGATTTGTTGCCATCTTTAACCTCCATCAAAAGGTTTACACCCTTGAACGAAACCAATAAGTCAGGTACGCCTTTGCCAACGGCAGCCAAGGATTGAACCGTAGCGCCAGCGGCACGTAGAGCCGAGACAACCTGGATATGGTTGGCATCAACCTTCGCCGCCCTCATGCCTCAGCCGATTCATTCTGCTCCGCAGGTCGGCTAATGCCGATTCCCCACGAAACTTGGCTATGTCGGATGACATTTTTTGCCACCACGCTCGGGCATCGCCCATTTCCATCATACGTTTTCTGTATCTCCTCATCCATTCTCTTGCCTCGCAATCCCTCATGTGTTCTATCTGCTCTTGCGTCACCTACCATCTCCAATGCTTTCAATACGATTTGTGGGGAGTAATTTGTACCATCTTTGACCCGATCAAGAATGGCATGGGCTTGGTAGTAGTTCATTTTTCGCGCTTTGGATATGGCTTTAAAAGATGTGAAATGGCCGCCAAATGATTGCGCTCAACGTATTTGCCACCACGAAAAGCAAAATATCGGCCTTTGCTGTGTTGCTTGATTTTTTGGACATGGGGAAAATGTTTTTTTATGTTGTCTAACTGGGTGTTTCCACAAACAGCCCTGATGCTTCTAGATGTCCAAATCTTTCCATCAATCAGCCAACCATCTCTATCTAGCTTTCTGCTTTTTACATTTGGATTACCGTCACGCATAGAACCAACGTAATGAAAACCGCAGGCTTGGTAAATTGTTCCGATTTCACCCGCAGATTCATCAACCGTTGATGTAACAACTTCGTATTTTTCGGGCAACAACTTCATGCTTTGGCGAATCAGCTTACTTGCGCTATGTGGGTGCGCCCAATGAACACAAGCGCCACGGCTTAACAAAATCATCTTGCCTTCAAATCCGTACTTGCTCCAATCTGCACCCGCCAATCCTTTTTCCCGTGTAATTTTTCCAAGGTTTTCAGAGTATTCAGGGCCGTAACAAACTACGCCAGCGCAGAAGCCATTAAAAAAAATGCCGTAGGTGTGCCATACAACAGCAGGCATACAACCAAGCCATTCGTAATCAAGAATAATTTTCTCTGCAACTTTGTAGGGAACTTCTTTGACCTCCGCTTTTTTGATGTCAACGTTAATTCCCTCCCACCAGTTGCCCAACAAATCTGAATCTAAATTTTCCTGCTTTCGCTGTTCACGAATTTGCTTTTGCCAAGAAGTTGTGTTATCCAGCAAAAAATTCATACAACCCTCAAGGCTTCACGCCATGCCTTTTTCTGAATCACGCTTAATTTTTGGCCAGTTTCTTCACGGTTTTTGAGCTTGTGCGCCCATGCCTTTGGGTCTTTAGGCGCTTTGAATGCTTCTAAAACGTCTTTAATGGTCTTTTGAGGCGTTTTTTTATAGGGGTCTAGGGGTAGGTAGCCACTCTGCTCAATTTTGCCTTTAAACGTCTCTAATGTGCCCATCACAACTTTGCTTTTTAGCCATTCCGTGATTTTTGGCCAATCATGTGATTCTGACCATGCGTGATGGCTGCAGAGCTTCATGCCTTTGTCAACCGACCATTCCATCGGGCATTCAAACGCGCTGCAGAGCAGGTCAAATTTGTCAGGCATTTGCGCCTGTTCGTGCTTTTGTTTGGCTTCGTAGTAGCTCATGTTTGCTCCTGATGGTATGCACCTTCAACAATTCGGGGGAATTTGCTTGCCGTGAAAAGAAACTCAAAGTTGGCTTTCCAATCTTTTGATCTTCCTGTCAGAAATTTGGATTTGCCTACATAAACAAAAAACCAATCAAAAAACTCTAACCCTCTATCCCTGTCTAGCTTGTCGGCAGAAACCACATCACGCCATCTTGCCGCCACCAAACGCTTTCGGGAATCGCTGACCACGGTTACTCGAGGAAGCATTGGCAAGCGGCTGTTGTACAGGTCAACAATTTCAGCAATTGGCGCTGATGGCGTTTTCTCGCTTGGCGAGACAACAAGAACCGTAGGTTCAGTATTTATTAGTTCTTGGTTTATGGTTATTGGTTCTTGGTTAGGTGGCGCTTCGTTTACGCCTTGTGCACGATTCGTTCTTTTTTCTTTACGTTTCGTTTCACGTTCTATAGCGATTCGTTTATTTGTTTGTGATTTAGAGTGGTACTCAAGCAACTCTTGCAAGATGCGGTCTTGAACATATTGACCATCTTTATCCAACACAAAAAACCTGCTCAACACAAACTTTACCGCCTCAATTTCAGCCTCCGTAGATGCCCAAGTCCATTCAAGGGCTTGTTCTAACGTAGGAAAAACCTCACGGTCATAGCACGAATCAATAAGAAGCGTGTACGCTCCGTGCTGCAGCATGGTCAAACGACCTGCTTTCTTGGCATAGTCGCCAAGATTTCTTTTGTAGTAATGCAAATTTTTCTCCGCAAACTCCCTGAAAAGAAACGGACGGCAGGGGGGGAGTACCCTTTTCGGTTAGGAGATCAGGCCCAACCTAGCCGTGTTTCAAACTCAAATACTAAACCATTCAGGTTTCAGCACCATTAACTGATATAGCCTACCTTGCGGCAGGGCTTTCCATTGCCACACAGCACCTCTAGACACGCCTAATAGACGGGCTAAAGCTGATTGTGACCCTGCAAGGGTGATGGCTTGTTCTTTTGTCATGTGTGAATTTTACTACACATTAAAAAAAAACAACAAATTAGGGTTTATCCCTACCCAAAAGTCTTGTTGTCTGTTTAGATGCCTATACAATATCAATCAACCCGCACACATTGCAGCGGTCTTTTTAGGAGTAAGCATGATGACAAACACAACACAGAAACAAGACGTACACGGTGCTGTACGTATTGGCGGGGGCACTAAATTGCATCCTGCCGTAATAGACGCTCACTACGGCTTAACAATCCGTTGCTCATGCCCAGGCACACAACAAGGTGCGGCTTATCACAAAGCACGGTTTTTTCAGGGCGTGCAAGGCAATTGCAAACGTTAAACCCACGGGGGCTTGGGCCCCTATCTTTAGGAACAAAAATCATGAAACAAAGTTACGTTGTCGAATGGAATCCAACCCACACCGCTGATGGTTGGTCACGCATGGAATTCACTTCCATTACCAAAGCCCTGGGCTTTATTTCTTTGATGGCGAAAAAAGGTTGCCATTGCCAAATCTTCAAAGCATAAGGAGTACACCATGTTCGAAATTCAAGGCCCATATCCCAATCAGAAAAAGCGCAAGGTTGACCGCATCATTGTCTGCCTTACCTTGGTTGCTTTAGCAATCGTTGCCCTCGACCTTTTCCTGTGGAGGCCGTAATGATGACTGCTAACCAAGTAATTGCCAACATATCAGCCACGGCTTACCGTATGTATGCAGGTCAACCTGCAGAAGACCGCCTAGCCTTTCAGGTAGGAATGCTGGAGTCAAAGATTCGTGAATACGTTTACCTTTTGGACAGCATGAAGCAGGAAATCCAAGACGTTATAGAAATCTTGGAGGACTGATGCGAGTGATTACCTACCCCCTACTCTGCTGGCTGGCTGTAATCACCACAGGTTGCAGCACATTTCAGCCCAAGCCACCCAATCAGGAACTGGTTGTGGATGCCCGTGTAGCTCCTATGGGCCGCAATGAAGTCATAGATGCCGTTAAGCAATGCGAGACATCAGGCTTACGGGCTGTGCCTCTGTATGCCAAGCGGCAAATAGGTGGCTATTCCGTAGAAACGGTAATAGAAGTCACTTGTGGCCCTAAGTATGTCTATTGATATGTCCCAACAACAATTTTTTGAAACAGTACAACTGCAGGAACTTTATGAAACAGATAGCAACAGCTTTAGTCAAAGCCCAAAAACAATTTGGGCCTGCCCTCAAAACCAATACCAACCCGCACTTCAGAAGCAAATATGCCGATTTGAGTGCGTGTGTGGAGGCCGTGGTAGATGCATTGAATGCAAATGGGGTGTTCTTGATGCAGCAAACCGCAGAATCTTCTGATGGCGTGATTGTGGAAACCATGTTTATTCACGAATCAGGCGAAAGCCTATCAAGCGGCAAGCTCCATGTCCCTGCTGCTAAACAAGACCCACAGGGGTATGGCTCGGCTCTGACTTATGCCAGGCGTTACAGCTTGATGGCGGCTTGTGGAATAGCCCCTGAAGACGATGATGGCAATGCCGCTAGCCGCAAAGAGCCAAAGGTTAGCGCACAACTGATGGCAGACCATTTGGCTGCAATAGATGCGACCACCAACAAAGAAGAACTGCAAACTGCCTATGCCGCAGCTTATGAAGCCTGCAACGGCGACCAAACATGGCAATCACGGGTGATGGCAGCTAAAGCCGCACGTATTAAGAAAGCAAAGGAGCAATAAATGATAGAAATGATAGAACAACGCACAGAAGAATGGTTTGCCGCACGTTTGGGCAAAGTCACGGCAAGCAGGGTGGCTGACGTAATCGCCAAAACTAAGACAGGCTACAGCGCCAGCAGGGAAAATTACATGGCGC